>JAAHHL010000484.1 GCA_010672185.1 Caldora sp. SIO3E6
ATCTCAGATAGATCTAAACTCATACCCTACACGACGCTCTACCGATGTCAAATAACTATTGTAAAGCTTTAAGGGACTCACGATAAATCACGAGGCAGGAGGCAGGAGGCAGGAGGCAGGAGGCAGAAGGCAGGAGGCAGAAGGCAGGAGGCAGGAGGCAGAAGGCAGGAGGCAGAAGGCAGGAGGCAGAAGGCAGTCCCGATGAAAAAATTTTTTTCACCACCATGCATGAAAATCACTCTCTCCGTGTCTCCGCGTCCCCGCGTCCCCGCGTCTCTTTCAAGTCAGAAGGCAGAAAGAATCTATGGCTCCAAGGTAGGTTTTAGGGGCAGTGTTTTTTCCATTAGATTTTCTCTTTAGTTATCTCTATCTTCCCACACTCCCCACACTCCCCACACCTCCCACACCTCCCACACCTCCCACACTCCCCCCACTCCCCACACTCCTCACCCTTCCCGGATTTATGCCAGCTTTGAAGAAATATAAGGTTAGATGTCCCTAAGTTAGTATGGGCAAGTACCCTTGGTTGTTGCAGTTTCACTTCAACAAAATCTATGTCTTTGACAAAAGGCAAACGACACCTGTAGGAATATACCCTAGTAAAGTAAAAAAATTGAATCGTCACATTTATGAAAATTAACCCTGTATATACCCCCTTTACTGCTCTATCTCTCAAGTTTGTTGGGGTAATTATGATTGTGTCTTCCCTCTTAGATTATATTAGTTTGGCAATTCCCCCGACATTAGAAGACCCAGCCTTCAGGGAGTGGCAGTGGGTAACTACAACCCAAGTAGTCAACCAAGGTATTGTCCCCTTAGTCGGTATTGCTTTTCTGGTAGTGGGGTATTGGATAGCTAGCAGTATTGGTCCTTCCTCTAGGGAAGAAAGTTCACCTATAGGACAGTTAAGGTTTTGGGGATTTGTGGTATCAAGCCTATTAGGGTTAATCTTTTTGTTATTAGTACTGCTGCACACTAGCAATACATTGTGGCGCAGCTCTCAGAGTTTCGAGAAAATTGAAGCTCAAGCTACTCAACTTGAGAGCCAGCTTGAACAACAATCTCAGCAAATTGATACAGTTATCCAACAACTCAAAGATCCAGAAACGCGGAAGCAGACAGAACAAGAACTTCAGCGACTAGAAGAAGCGATTAAACAAGGGCAAATTCCGGCCAATCAGCTACCTCAGGCTCAGGCTCAAGTTCAGATAGTTAAGAACCTATTGGAAATAAGTCAGCAAAATCCTGATGCTGCCCCTAACGAATTCAAAGAGAAAAATCTTAACAAAATTCTTAGCCAAAAAAAAGAAGCAGAGAATCAAATCAAAAACCAGGTTTGGAAACCTGGTATCAAGACGATTATCAACAGCCTGCTATTAGCAATTGGCTATATTGCCATTGGCTGGATGGGATTGCGAAGCTTAATGAGTTAAATAATAAGCCAATCCCACGACTACATTACCTGGGACGCAAGCGTCATTTGTTATTTGTCATTACTACCAAGGAATTTCTAACAAATAACAAATGACAAAGGACAAAGGACAAAGGACAAATATGTTCTCAATTTATATACTAACTTATAACGAAGAGATCGATATAGCTGATTGTATTGAATCTGCACAGCAGCTCTGTGATGAGATCATTGTAGTGGATTCCTACAGTAGCGATCGCACTATAGAAATTGCCCAACGCTACCCAGTCCAAATTGTGCAGCACGCTTTTGAAAGTCACGGACTTCAGCGCACCTGGATGCTCAAGGAAGTTGCCACTAAACACGATTGGGTATATATCCTGGAAGCTGATGAACGGATGACTCCCCAGTTATTCAATGAATGCCTGGAAGCCATCAAGAACTCTGCTCATGTGGGTTATTACGTTGCTGAGCGTGTCATATTTATGAACCAGTGGATTCGCTACTCTACTCAGTATCCTCGCTACCAACTACGGCTACTCCACAAAGAAAAAGTTTACTTTGATGATTATGGTCATACAGAGCGGGAAGTATGTAATGGCTCCACTGGCTTCCTCCAGGAAACTTATCCCCACTATACCTCTGGTAAAGGCTTTAGCCGCTGGTTTGAAAAACACAACCGCTACTCCAGCGATGAAGCCCTCGAAACCATACGCCAGCTGGAAACCGGTACAATTAATTGGCAGCAACTTTTTTTCGGCTCCTCAGAGGTAGAAAGACGCCGTGCTCTCAAAAATCTCTCACTGCGCTTACCTGGACGTCCTTTAGTTCGTTTTCTCTATATGTACTTCTTGCTTGGAGGTATCCTTGATGGACAAGCCGGATTTACTTGGTGCGTTTTGCAAGCGTTTTATGAGTATATGATTTTACTCAAGGTTTGGGAAATTAGGGACAATTAATAATGGATAATGGATAATGGATAATGGATAATGGATAATGGATAATGGATAATGGATAATTGATAATTGATAATTGATAATTGATAATTGATAATTGATAATTGATAATTGATAATTGATAATTGATAATTGATAATTGATAATTGATAATTGATAATTGATAATTGATAATTGATAATTGGTAAAAAAACAGCCGAAATAGTTCTTAGCGACATTGCACATTGGCTCTTGTTGAGACTAATTGAATCAATCTTTCAAAGGCTTCCTTACTAGGCAGCATATTCTCAATAATATATAGCTCACCACCGTGATGAGCTATACAAAGATGGCGTTGCCAGTTGTATGAGTAAATTTTAAGAGCATAAATTTGTGAATATTTGACTGAAACTATTTTGTTGCTTACTTTGTTTTTAGGTGCTGCAATTTCTCTTTCAGTTAAAATAATTTCTTTTGCTGCTCTTGAACCTGTAATTAGTATTAAAGTAAACCAGGTAACAAAGCAAACACCAACAATAGCACAGCACCAATATAAACTTGCTGTACCTTCTACAGAAAGTTTAATTATTCCGTTTAATATGAAATCTTTTTCATTGGTTTGTGCCTGAAAAGCAAAAAATACAGCAAAAATGATAAAAAATATGATAGCGAACAGATATCTAACTATACCCGGCTTGTAAGGAAATCTTACTTCATTCATATGATCAACCCACCAGTAGGAATAGATTTTTATCTTACTCCCCCAGTTCCCGGGTGAACGAAATATGAGGTTATATATAGAAATAACCAAGGATTCAGAAAAATGGTGATTCCTCTTCCCCATCTCCGCGTCCCCGCGTCCCCGCGTCCCCGCGTCCCCGCGTCCCCGCGTCCCCGCGTCCCCGCGTCCCCGCGTCCCCCTTGACAATAACGAAGTGGAAAGCCACGCTTTAAGTCCTCCTCTCGATTCCGTTCTTTTGTGATTGAAGGCGCTGGATTAGAACCACATTCATGTTCTGTTGGCGGAAAGTATCTTTACCTCAAAGTTCCCAAGATTGGTTTAATCAAAATTCGGTCACATCGTCACATTCCCCATAGTGCGGTTCTCAAACAGTTGCAGTTCATTAAAAAGAATGACGGGTGGTTTGTTAATCTCCGTCTCGAAGATGTAACTGTTCCGACTATCACACCTGATGAGGTTATTCCTGATTGGGATAATTCAATGGGGTTAGATGCTGTCCTACATGAGGACAATTATCTGGCGACATCGGAGAATACTAAGCTTCCTTCTCTTAAGGTTCTACGCAACAGCCTGGAGAAGTTAGCTCAAGTTTCTCAGAAGAAGAACCACAGAAAAAAAGGTTCTGCCTCTAGGCGTAAGCTAGCCAAGAGGGAAGGGAGACAGCATCAGAAGATAGCTAGGGCAAGGAAGGATTTCCAGTATAAAACTGCTCACAAATTAGTGAGGACTGGCTTGAAAGTATTTTTCCATGAAGACCTTAATCTCAAAGGTCTGACTCGACGCAATACCCCAAAGCAAGACTCCACAGGGGCTTACATCAAGAATGGGCAGTCAGCTAAATCCGGCTTAAATCTGTCATGGGCTGATGCTGCCTTTGGTCAATTCTTTGAAATCCTAGGTCACATAGCTGAAAAAGCTGGAGCCAAAGTGGTTGCATTGAATCCTGCTTATAGTTCCCAACTCCTTTCGTATCGCGATGAGTTTGTATTTACTGATTGCAGTGTTCGAGAGTACTGGGATGATGTAGAAAAGCTCTGGGTTGATAGAGACATTAATGCCGCCGTCAACCTCAAGAGACTGGGGCTGGACGTGTTCCCCAGTATAAAACGCCGGAAAGGTAGCATCGTCATAGTTGGTTCTATTACTGATACTACCTCTAAGGAAGCTCTCCACACCCTTCGAGGTGTCTGAGAAGCCTACGCTGACCTGAGTACAGGTACAGCGTAGGAGCGTCACGGAACAGTAGCTCTTGCGAAGGAGACAGTAACAGGGGCAGGTCAGCTAAAGTTGATAATGACCTTTACCAAGATCTAGGAATTTTTACTCATGTCCCTACAAGAACAATTGGTGAAAGCTGGTTGGTGTTATGAGAACCGTTGTCCGGAGCATTATGACAGAAAAAGCGAAGTCTACCAAGATTGGGAGATTGTGACTTACCCAGAATTAGCCCTACACCATCTGCCTACAGGAGAATATTTTATCAGCTCGACCCACCCTAGACCTAGCTTGAAGGAAACTACACTAAAAATTATCAAAGCTCTAATTGATTCGGATAAATAGTATCCTGGCAAAGGTGTTGTGTCTTCTAGGGCGGGTAAGATGTCAAAAATGAACCATTATTTTGCGACAGTTGCCCGTGGTTTAGAAGAGATCGCAGCTCAGGAGCTGGAAGATTTGGGAGCCCAATCAGTCCATCCTGACTTTACTGGAGTGCATTTTGTTGGTGACTACTCTTTGATGTACCGGGTTAATCTCTGGGCAAGAACGATTTTCCGGGTACTAGTAACTGTAGCGGAGTTTCCTTGTCCAGATGCCAAGAGGCTTTATCAGGAGGTGCAAAATATTCCCTGGGAGCAGTACCTACAACCTCACCATACCCTAGCAGTTAGGGCAACAGGAGGCAATCGCCAACTTAACCACACCCACTTTAGTGCTCTACAAGTCAAAAATGCGATTATAGACCAACAGCGCCGCCAATTTGGTGAGCGCTCTAGTATTGATACTAAAAATCCCGATGTACTGCTTAATGCCCACATCCATCAAAACCGGTGTATTTTAAGCCTAGATAGTTCCGGTACCAGCCTTCATAGACGGGGATATCGCCCAGCCATGGGACTAGCTCCCCTGAAAGAAACTCTAGCAGCAGCTTTGCTGACAATGGCTGATTGGCAACCAACTATGGCATTTTTCGACCCCTTGTGTGGCTCTGGAACTCTGCCATTAGAAGCCAGCCTCCAAGCCTTAAATATTGCTCCAGGATTGTTTCGCAAAAGTTTTGGCTTTGAGCATTGGCTAGATTTTGATGCTAAGTGCTGGGAGCAGTTGCTCCAAGAAGCAAAAAACAGCCAGATAGCTGAACTCCAAGCACCGATTTCGGGAAGCGATCGCAACCTGGATATCATTAAGCAAGCTCGTATTAATGCAGAAAAATGTGGTGTTGCTCAACAGGTAAGCTTTAACCAAACTGAACTATCTCAAGTGGAAGCACCAACAGACACCGGTATTATTCTTTGCAATCCCCCCTATGGAGAAAGGGTGGGAAATGCTAACCAACTAGGAGATTTCTACAAACAGCTTGGTGATGTTTTCAAACAGCGGTTCAAAGGATGGACAGCTTTTGTTTTATGCGGGAATAAGGAATTAGCCAAGCGAATTGGACTCAAAGCTTCTCGCCGCATCCCAGTTTACAACGGTTCAATTTCTTGCACATTACTTAAATATGAGCTGTATTGATAGGAGGCAGGAGGCAGGAGGCAGGAGGCAGGAGGCAGGAGGCAGGAGGCAGGAGGCAGGGGGTGAGAGAAAAAAAGGGTGGGGAGCGGAGGTGCGGAGGTGCGGAGGTGCGGAGGTGCGGAGGTGCGGAGG
>JAAHHL010000485.1 GCA_010672185.1 Caldora sp. SIO3E6
GTATTTTTTAGTTCAAAAACCTTGCACTTTTATCAGAAAATTCCTCCTGAACTCTTAACTTATTACTTATTACTTATTACTTATTACTTCAAAACCCGCGTCAATCGACTTGATGAGGCAAGCCCTACGTAGTACTATGCCCCTAAAATCTTAAATCTCCAATGCAGCCTGAACTCCAGAAAGGAAAGCACCGTGAACTGTTCCTGAATAGTTGCGAGAAGTTGCTTCTCCTGCAAAAAAGAGGAGATTGTCTACAGGTTGAGCCAGGATATCTCGTTCGCTACTGGTGACTCCTACAGGCAGACTAGCAGAATAGGAACCGTAAGCAAAAGGATCTTTTGCCCATTGTGTCCTTAGTATAGCTTGGGGATTGGGAATAGTTTGACCGTAAATTTGACGTAAATCTCCCATAATTACTGCGACTAATTCTGATTCGGATAAACTTTCTATACGGCGAGCATAATTGCCTCCAGTGAAAGCGATTAAAACCGGCTTATCTTGATAGTGAGCATAGTTGAGAAAGTAGCCGAAATTAGTCGGGTTTTGACTAATGGAGCCAATAATCTCTTGCTGATCCCAAAATTGTTGAGGAAATAGTAGCACAACTTTGTTTAACAGACCGACAGCTAGACGCTTAATTGCTTGTTGTTTGGCTGGGGGAAGAGGTGGCTGGAACGTAACAGTATTCGACTTGAGCACTCCTAATGGTAAAGTCACAATTGCCGCAGCAGCAGAAAAGCTGTTTTTTTCTGTAGTTACTACTACCTCTTGGTTCCCATATTTAATCTCAACAACTTTTTCTTCTAGGCGTAGATCCAGATCCGCTGCTAGTTTTTCAATGATTTGGTCATAACCACCAGGAAAAAGGTAATCATCTCCCCAAAAATCTTTGCCCTCTTGCCATTCGTACAAGGATAGTTGGTCGAGATCTAAAGCTAAGTCACCAACAACTTCAGCATTAAGCCACCATGCTATCACTTGCTGTTCTTGGGCAGAAAACTGCTTTTTGGCCAAAATCTGTTGTATACCAGCATCAAGGGAAACATCTTCCTCTTGTCGCTCTCCCCAAGCTATAGCAGCATTAAGTAGTTTTTCGGTAAGTTTTCGACCCTTTTTAACTGTATTTGGAGATAAAACACGACCATCTAAAAATAGCTTCAAGGATTCATAGTCAGTGGGCAGAGTTGTCAGTTGAAAATCTCGTGCTAATTTAGTAATAGGATTTCTCCTTACCCCATGAATCCAAGAAGCACCCAAATCTATAGGTAAGCCCAAAGAGCGGTTAGTAAAGATTCTCCCTCCTAAGCGATCGCGTCCTTCCAAAACTGTGACTGTTTTACCTTGGGATTGTAATTTACGAGCGGCAGCTAAGCCAGCAATTCCTGCACCAATCACTAACACTTTACCTGGGGAAGATGGTTTATTTGCTGGAGAACAAGCCCAAGCTAATCCTGTTGCTAACAAGCTCAGTTGCAAGAAGTGACGACGTTGATAGAGATGATTAAGCAATCGGATTGAGGACCACAAAATTTCAGTGATTAGTAAAGTAGTTATATAGCAATTATAGAACTGGGCTGTAGGGGCAGGCTTAGCAAATTTATTCCCACTGTAGACGATAACCTCAAAGGTTCAAAACCTGCCTTTCGGAATTGAACCCATAAATCTCGAATTATCGACAATAGGTAAAGATTTCTAGAACCCCGACTTCTTGAAGAAGTCGGGGTTCTGGGCAGTGCGAAAGATCTGTAGGATAGAATAGCGAAAGCTGTTGTTGTAAGCGATCGCTAATCGCATCCCCCAATTCAGTTGATCCAGCTTTAGGACGTGTTTGACAACAAATACCATAACCAATTACATCCCTATCTTTGTTCAATTTGCCAGAATTATGCCCAATGGTGGAAAATCTGCACCCTCACGGATGTGGTGGGGAAACAACGGGATGAGCAGAAGCAATTTTCTCCACTGTTGGATTTGATGGTGCAGACGATTGAGCAACAGCAGGAAAAGAGGGGAAAAGAGAAGGAGAAAATCGAGCGGTTGGCGATTGTAGAAGGATTGCGCAAATATGCTCCGGATCATGTATTGTTAGTAGGTCCTCCTGGTTCTGGCAAATCGACGGCATTGGTACGGTTGTTATTAGAGGAAGCGGAGAGGGGGAGAGCTGAGGGAGCTGAGGGAGCTGAGGAAGCTGGGGGAGCTGAGGAAGCTGGGGAAGTTAGGATTCCGGTGTTGGTGGAGTTACGGTATTATCAGCATTCGGTGTTGGAGAGGGTTAAGGTTTTTCTGCTTAAATATCAGCCAAATTTGAATTTGGATGAGGAGGTATTGAAACAGTGGCTGCGTCAAGGACAATTGTTACTGCTATTGGATGGATTTAATGAGTTGCCTTCGGAAGAGGCTAGGCAGCAAGTAAGGGTATTTCGTCAAGACTACCCCAACACACCGATGGTATTCACCACGAGGGATTTGGGGGTAGGAGGGGATCTCAATATTACCAAGAAACTGGAAATGCAATCCCTGACAGAAGCTCAGATGCGGCAGTTTGTCTGTGCTTATTTGCCACAGCAGGGGGAGCAGATGCTCAAGCAGTTGGGTAGTCACTTGCGAGAGTTTGGGGAAACACCCCTGTTGTTGTGGATGCTTTGCTCTGTATTTGCTAGCAACTCTAATCAAATACCTGCTAATCTGGGTTCGGTATTTCGCCGCTTTACTGAAATTTATGACAAAAAGATCAAACAGGATATTCTCATTGATGAAGAATTTCAGCTTTGGCAGCGGCAGTTGTTACAGCAGTTAGCTTGGGTAATGATGCAAGGGGAAGCGAAGACTCAATTGCAAGTAGCTCTTCCTAAGCAAAAAGCCGAAGCAGCGCTAACAGAGTTTTTGCACAAGGAGGCGGCTCTTTCCCAGAATGAAGCTCTCCTTTGGCTAGATAATTTACTTAAGCATAACCTGATTCAATTGGGTATAGGTAATCAGATTGGGTTTTGCCATCAGTTGCTTCAGGAGTACTATACAGCAGAGAACTTGTTGCAGCGATTGGCAAGTCTCAGTGATCAACAGTTGAAGTGGGACTATTTAAATTATCTCAAATGGACTGAGCCTTTAGCCCTAATGATGGAGTTGCTGGAGGATAGGGAGCAGGCAGTGCGGTTGGTGAAGTTAGCTTTGGAGATAGATTGGCAGTTAGGTGCTAGGTTAGCAGGAGAGGTTAAAGGTCAATTTCAGGAGGAAACAGTAGGTTTGGTGGTTGGGTTACAACTACCTCGGTTGTTTCAAGTGGAGTTGGTGGGGGTGACAAAATCTGATGAAGCAATTCCTGAGCTAATTAAAGCCCTAGAAGACTCCAACTCTGAGGTGCGTGAGGGTGCAGAAAATGCCCTAGGTAAAATTGGCTCGAAGGCTACGGTTACTGCCCTCATTAATGTCCTAAAAGACTCAGACTCTAATGTGCGTAGAAGTGCGGCAGAAGCTCTAGGTAAAATTGGCTCGGATGCTGCGGTTCTTGCACTAATTAATGCCCTAGAAGACTCAGAATCTCATGTGCGTATAAGTGTGGCAGAAGCTCTAGGTAAAATTGGCTCGGATGCTGCGGTTCCTGAACTAATTAATGCCCTAGAAGACTCAGAATCTCATGTGTGTAGAAGTGCGGCAGAAGCTCTAGGTAAAATTGGCTCGGATGCTGCGGTTCCTGCCCTAGTTAATGCCCTAGAAGACTTCAACAATGGTGAGGTGTGTTGGAGAGCAGTAAATGCTCTAATTGACATTAACTCGCGTGCTGAGCTTGCTGCCCTAGTTAATGTTGAAGCAGACTACAACTATGAGGTGCGTAGAAGTGCGGCAGAAGCTCTAGGTGAAATTGGCTCAGATGCTGCCGTTTTTGCCCTAACTAATGCCCTAGAAGACTCCAAATTTTTGCTGCGTTGGAGGGCAGTAAATGTTCTTGAAAAAATTGCTTCTGATGCTGTAGTTCCTGCACTCATTAATACCCTAAAAGACCCCGAATCTTTTATGCCTTGGAAGGCAGTAAATGCTCTTGAAAAAATTGCTTCTGATGCAGCGGTTACTGCATTAATTAATGCCCTAGAAGACTCCAACTCTGAGGTGCGTGCAAATGTGGTAAGTGCTCTTGGAAAAATCGGCTCAGATGCAGCGGTTACTGCACTAATTAATGTCCTAGAAGACTCCAACTCTGAGGTGCGTGCAAATGTGGTAAGTGCTCTTGGAGAAATCGACTCAGATGCAGCGGTTACTGCACTAATTAATGCCCTAGAAGACTCCAACGATAAGGTGCGTTGGAAAGCAGCAAATGCTCTTGGAGAAATCGGTTCAGATACTGCGGTTCCTGTACTAATTAATGCCCTAGAAGACTCCAACGATAAGGTGCGTGCAAATGTGGTAAGTGCTCTTGGAGAAATCGGTTCAGATGCTGCGGTTCCTGTACTAATTAATGCCCTAGAAGACTCCAACTCTGGGGTGCGTTGGTGTGCGGTAGGCGCTCTTGGCAACATTGGTTCGGATACAGCGGTTCCTGCATTAATTAATTTCCTCAAAAAATCAAAACCTTATGTGCATATTAATGCGGTAGTCGCTCTAGGAAAAATCGGCTCAGATGCAGCGGTTCCTGCATTAATTAATTTCTTCAAAAAATCAAAATCTGATGTACGTAGAAGTGTAGTAGGTGCTCTAGGAGAAATCGGCTCGGATGTCGCGGTTCCTGTACTAATTAATGCTCTGAAAAGCTCTAACTCTGATGTGCGTATGAATACGGCAAATGCTCTAGGAGAAATTGGCTCGGATGTCGCGGTTACTGCACTAATTAATGCTCTGAAAAGCTCTAACTCTGATGTGCGTATGAATGCGGCAGAGGCTCTAGGAAAAATTGGCTCAGATACTGCGGTTACTGCCCTTATTAAAGCCCTAGAAGACTCTAAATCTAATGTGCGTATGAATGCGGCAGAGGCTCTAGGAAAAATTGGCTCAGATACTGCTATTCCTCAACTAATTAAAAAACTGCAAGCTCATAAATCTGCTACAAACAGTACTAAGGATAATCTTAATCACACCCTCAAAGCACTGCAAACCATCCAAGAACGCTGTCAATATTATAGACCACCTCCCAAACTTACCATGCCCAAGTCCTAACCTTAGTGCGTACTGCTATATCACCCCTTTGAGAATAATCTTGCTTCTTTTAGCTTTCAGCTGTCAGCTTCCAGCTTTCAGCTTGAAGATTACCCAGGGATTTTCTACAACAATGCCAGCTTTTTGAGCCCAGTCCCCCAAGGCGTGGCTAACTCCACATCGCAGTACGGGTGAAAAAAATTTTTTCATCGGGACTGCCTCGGAGCCTCGGAGCCTCGGAGCCTCTTCAGAGATCTATTGTTGCTGAGTTATGGATAGACTGTAATTACGAGGACTACCAGTGTGATCGCCAATGTAGAAGGAGTAAGTACCAGCCATCCAATACCCTGAGTCGGTAATGGTACTTTTAGAGAACTTATCAGACTGTACGCAGGAAGAGCTACCATTGGGACCTTTGATCAAGAGTATTGGTTGACCCCCCTGACTGTCTACGGTGAAGCGTAAGTAACTAAAGTTATCACCCAAGGTAATTACATGACTTGCTGTAGCCGCCATCTTACCGCAGTTGCTATCTCCGGATGTTCCAGTTAAAACCATCGGATCGTTAAATCCAGGTGTCAGTGCCATCTGCTGTTGGGAGCGAACTCCGGCAATATTAGTCAATAGTACTGCTAAGGTTGTGGGAACAGCCAGCCAATATTTAAGTGTTTTCATACAATACCTCCACCCAGTTGGGAGACCCCTATACTTTCACCTAGTACTAGAAAGCAGCAAGCTCTGAGGGAAGAATGCTTTGTACAGTAAGGTTGTTAACCTTGTTCAACCACTTATTGCTACTGAGCTGCACTAGTATCTTTTAATACAATT
>JAAHHL010000486.1 GCA_010672185.1 Caldora sp. SIO3E6
GCATTAACTGGGGGATGTTTGTAGGGGCGGGTTTAGGGTCACAATTAACCCCTGTTGAAGATAATCTTAATACAAAACCCGCCCTTGCGATAACCTTGCAGCTTTTTGCATTAACTGGGGGATATTTGTAGAGCCGGGTTTAGGGTCACAATTAACACCTATTCATAAAGCAAATCCAATTCAATGCGGTGAACCTCAGAGAGTAGAGTTTCAAAAGCTTTTGGTGTATAAGTAGAATATCTTCCACCTATTATGGTGTAGTGCAAAAACAAGAACAGTAAAAAATAGCATCAGATACTATTCACAGAGGAGAGTTCTATGAACTGGACAAGGGTTTTGAGAAAAACTGTAATCGCTTTTTTAATGGTGATTTGTGTATTGATTGGCTTTATGCCAGCATCTGCTTCAGCTAGCTCTAGTATAGTATATGCAACCTGGGGCACAAATGCAACTAACCTACGGGGGCAACTCAACAAAGACTTTACTTTTGATTGTCCCCCTAACGGTTCAATCGGTAGGGTGTGGGGTAGTGATCTTTATACAGATGACTCTTCAATTTGTACCGCAGCTGCACATTCTGGTCTAATCACCCTCAAAGATGGTGGCGAGGTAACCATCAGAATGCTTCCAGGTGCCTCTTTCTACACAGGCACCGCCAGCAATAGCATTAGTACCTCGAGCTATGGCAATTGGTACGGTAGTTACAGGATTATTTCAGCCAGGAGGAACTTGCTCCAAAGAGGCGCGATGGGTATTGGTTCCACGAGTCGTTGACCTATATGATTTGGCAGCTTTGGCTAGCTAAAGATATAGTTAAACAATTCACTGGGGGATGGTGTTGGGCGGGTTTTGATCCTACATATTCGGGTCAAATGGTCTAGATTGTCCCTAAACCCGCCCCTACGAGCGGTAAAATCAAGAGGTAGACAGTTTTAGGTTGGAAAATACTGATGAAGTGGCGAGAACTGCAACAGCAAGCATTACAATTAGTGATAAGCGATCGCTGGCTCTTAGTTAACTCTTTGCTAACATCGATTCAACAAGAAACGCAATCTTCTGTTTCTGCGAGTTCTACCACCGAATGTTTGAGTAATCTTGCTCCTTGGACTCAAAGCTTAATCGGTGTTATTGAACCGGAAGCAGAAAATATGACATTATCTTATGTGGATTACTTAGAGGAGAAATACCTTTGAAGCGGGTGTTGTTTGATAGAAGTGTCTCTGGTTTTTGTACCTTTTAAGGAAATTGGGTGAAAATTATCGTAACCCCACGGTGGTGCGTTACGCTGCGCTAACACACCCTACGATAGGTACTATTAATTGAGAATTTAGAATATTTGTAGGGGCGGGTTTAGGGTCACAGTTAACCCCTGTTAACGATAATCTTAATACAAAACCCGCCCTTGCGATAACCTTGCGGCTTTTTGCATTAACTGGGGGACGGGTGAACGAAATTTTACGTGGGATTTATAGCCTAAGTGTTCAAAAAATCATAAGTTTTCCTCTGTCTTTATATCTCCCCACACCTCCCACACTCCCCACACTCCCCACACTTTTTTTCGCTCACCCCTGGGGGACGGTGTTGGGCGGGTTTTGATTCTAATATTCGGGTTAAATGGTTGAGATTGTCCCTAAACCCGCCCCGACGAGCGGTAAAATTAATAGTTGCACTGAACAGCTTACCCTTATTTTTCGCAGCTAAATTCCACTGGTCCAAACCCATCTAAGAAAAATATTTCTTCATACCCTTCTTCTTGCACTAATTCTACTTCCTGACTCTGTCCAGGTTCAAGCCATATAACGTCCTCGTATCCCAAATCATTCTCCACATACTCAAAATCTTCCGAGTTGTTTGTTAGGATGGCTTTGGTGTATGGATATTTCTCCGTGTAAACTACTTTACATACTGGAAATTCCGCAGTCAGCTCTGTGACATTACCTGTGCAGCAATATCCCATCTCCTGGGCTTGCCCTTGTTGAACCCCTACAGTCATGATTAATGCTAGTGCTACTACTGCACTAATCAACAGTTGCTTTAGCCCACTTATCTTTGTGGTCATTGTCTTGCTCCTCTTACTTGTAGCGATTTTTGCGCTTATCTGTACTTGCGGGATTTAGCTTGCGTTTCTTGAAAATTAGCGCAAACCTTATAAAGTCTCCCCCACAGTCCAGAGAAAAACAAGTTAAGTGAAGTAATCTGTTACATTTGGTGGCAAGGATTTTCTGTAACCGCGATCGCTCTATCCCATTCTGTTACTATTCATAGTCTACAGGCGCACACCTATTCCATTATATATAAGTGTATCACAAAATCTTGCTATCGTAAAAATGTATCAAATTTCGGGGCGGTTTAGGGTCACAGTTATATTAAGTTCGGATAATCACTTATAATTCCCTTCTACCTTGCAACATTCTTTCTTCCCTAGCCTGCGGCTTCTGCTTGCAGTACTGCCTTCTGCCTCCGGTTCCCCTCCTTGGAGGGGTTAGGGGTGGGTTCTGCCTTGTTGCAACCAAAGTGTAAGTATTCAACCGAACTTGATATTAGGTGTGTCACGCCAGTATGCTGTGGGGCAGAGACCTCGATATGGAGCACTAATAATAGTAGCCATGCTTTTTTTCCTAAAGAAAGTATCAGTTCGCATTTCTTTGTTCTTGATAAGCCTGCTGATTGCGGTTGCACCGGCGATTGCTGAGCAGCAGGAACAGGGGCAGGGCAATACCCAACCCTCTGATCCTGGCGCGTTCAATCCTGATGCTTTGTTTTTAGCCATAGGCATTCCCGGTTTGATTGTATGGCACGTTTTCATCAAACCCTGGGTGGAGAAATATAGCGATCCTAAATAGGATGTAATAAGTGAGCGGATTGAAACCCATGTATAGCAAGGATCTCTTTTCGGAAAATTACCACAACCTATTTAGGACTGCCATATCTCTCTTTTAGTTTATTAAACAGAAGCTTCCCTGCACTTATTGTGTCATGCGTTGTCGCGTTGCGGCGGATGGATATTTATCAACTTCGATTAAAGCTTGCCCCTCTATTTAATCTATGGTGAATTGCTCTACTTTTTGCCAAAATTTTGTTTCTAAATCTAGATTTCCTTAATTCGCTTTTTGAAAAAACTGCGAAATGAAGAGCTAAAACTCTGACATTAAATTGTTAAATTAAGAACAGTCAATTCCCAATTCCCAATTCCCAATTCCCAATTCTACATTCTTATGACTTTACCTATTGTTGCTGTTATTGGACGCCCGAATGTGGGCAAATCTACCCTGGTTAACCGTTTAGCTGGTGTTAATGATGCCATTGTACATGATGAGCCAGGGGTAACCCGCGATCGCACTTATCGTAATGCTTTTTGGCAAGACCGAGAATACTCGGTTGTTGATACCGGTGGCTTGGTCTTTGATGATGATACCGAATTTTTGCCCCTGATTCGAGAACAGGCAATGGCGGTATTACAAGAAGCGAGTGTGGCAATATTAGTAGTAGATGGGCAAATGGGCTTAACTGCTGCGGATGAAGCTCTCACCAACTGGTTGCGCCAACAATCAGTACCGGTGGTACTGGCTGTCAACAAATGCGAATCTCCCCAACAGGGACTGATCCAAGCATCTCAATTTTGGGAACTAGGCTTAGGAGAACCCTTCCCCGTCTCTGGTATTCATGGTGGTGGTACTGGTGAACTACTGGACAAATTGATTACCTACCTACCACCTGTCGATACAATTCCAGATACTCCTGAAATTAGAGTAGCGATCGTTGGACGGCCTAATGTTGGTAAATCTAGCTTATTAAACACCCTCACTGGGGAAAATCGTTCGATTGTTAGCCCCATCTCTGGCACTACCCGCGATGCCATAGATATGGTGGTAGAAAGGGCTGGTGACATAGAAAATGGTATTGAGGGGAAAACCTATCGCCTCATCGATACTGCTGGAATTCGCAAAAAGAAAAACGTTGATTACGGTCCAGAATTTTTTGGTATTAATCGTGCCTTTAAAGCAATTCGTAGATCAGATATAGTTTTACTAGTCATTGATGCCCTTGATGGGGTGACAGAACAAGACCAAAAACTAGCTGGTAGAATTGCAGATGAGGGTAGAGCCGCAATTATTGTGGTTAATAAGTGGGATGCAGTGGAAAAAGATTCCTACACCATCTACGAACAAGAAAAATTGCTCAAAGACCGACTACATTTTGTTGATTGGGCAGAAATGATTTTTGTCAGTGCCTTGACTGGTAAACGGGTAGAAAAAATTCTCGATTTAGTGGATACCGCTGCGGAACAACACCAACGTCGTGTTAGCACTTCCGTAATTAATGAAGTACTACAAGAAGCTGTTAGCTGGCACAGTCCCCCCACTAACAGGCAAGGGCGTCAGGGTAAAATCTACTATGGTACTCAAGTCAAAAGTAAACCACCAACTATGGCTTTGTTTGTCAATGATCCCAAACGCTTCGGTGAAAATTATCGCCGCTATATTGAACGTCAATTCCGCCAACAGTTGGGCTTCACCGGTACACCAATACGTTTGATCTGGCGGGGTAAAAAACCCAGAGAAGCTGAAATCCAGAACAATGCCAATCGCGCGACTCGCGTTTAATTTGTTAGGTGGTTATTCCGTTCAATAATTGATAATGAGCAATGGATAATGGATAATTATCTCCCCTTGACAGAAGAAGATTGCACTTAAGTAAAATATTTTCTTTTTATTTTCTTCATAAATGAATAGCTCTCAGACCCAAATTATCAATTATCAATTATCCATTATCCATTATCCATTGATAACCAACAACAAATAACCAATAATGGATTTACTGCGATCGCTACCCATAGGACTATACTTAGAACAACCAGTAACCTGGCTGCATTATCTCGACTCTAGAGTTAAATTAATGTGGCTGATGAGCTTTCTCTTGGCTCCCCTGTTATCTCATCCCTACTGGCGTCTGGGACTGGTAATATTGCTGATTCTGATTACTCTAACAACTGCCATTCCCTTGCGAGTCTGGCGACAGCAAATGGGATGGCTGCTGATGTTGAGCTTCTTTGTCCTGGTTATTGCCGTGTTTGCTCCTGATGGACTCAATGTTGAGCATCAACCGCGACTTCCAGCCTACGAGCCAGCTTTACCGGAACCTACTTCCTACAATTATATTGTTTGGGAGTTACATCAAGGGCTACTCAATCTCACCATTACTCGTCGCTCTTTGGATTTAGCAGTTCGCATCAGTACCTTGATCTTCACCCTAATCTACAGCTGTAATCTCTACTTACTCACCACCGCACCAGAAGAAATTACAGAAGGCTTAGAAAGCTTAATGAAACCCCTAAGGCGTTTCAATGTCCCTGTAACTGAAATTGTCCTTACCTTAACCCTGTCTTTGCGTTTTATTCCTCTAGTGCTGGAAGAAGTGCAAAATTTGATTCGTTCTATACGTACTCGTGCCATCAACTGGAAAAAGCTGGGCATCCGCAATAGCCTGCAAGTTTGGTTAATGGTTTCGGAGCGGCTGCTGGAAAATCTGCTATTACGAGCTGAGCAAATTGCTAAAGCCATGACTGTCAGGGGATTTACTAGTCCCAATGAGCATTTAGTGCAATGGCATCAGTTGCGCCTGCACTGGTACGACTGGGTGGCAATGGCTAGTTTAGGCTTATTTTGGACAGCAAGGTTTGTTTGGGGAGGAATGTGACCCTGATGGGGTAACAACAAGGGATACAAAGGAGATTGGGTTTAGTGGACTGACACATCTAAAATGATGGAATAGGCGTAGTGCGTTCGCGTAGTGCGAGCATCTTGCTCGCTTTTTGCCTCTAGCGAGCAAGATGCTCGCACTACCTAAAAATGTGGAATAGATTGTTCCCCTATCTCCCTAGCTCCCTCAGCTCCACCTGCTTCTAACCCACCATTTTAGCTGTGTCGCGCCAGTAATGAAAAGAAGGTACG
>JAAHHL010000487.1 GCA_010672185.1 Caldora sp. SIO3E6
AATGAATGCAGCATTTATCCGCTGTTTTGGGCATCTGCATCCCCCAAGTTTACCCGGGTTGATGCCAGGTTTTTGAGCTAAGAGATGCAATTTCTTGGGATTTTTTGACTTGCTGCATGATTGAAAGACGAATCTGGTATGGCTTCCACACTTATTCAGCAGACCCTAAATAGACGATAGTCTATACAGCGTTTCTCATTTGTATGAGGTACACTGTCAAACCTCAAAGTCCCCCTTAGAAAGGGGGATTTAGGGGGATCAAAACTTACCTCACGGATGCGAGAACTGCTATAGATTCTCTTTGTGTCTTCTGTGGTTCTGTGGTTATTGATGCTAATATCCTAACATCTTCCCTTAGTGGTGTAATTTGATACCTTATTATTTGTTGATAATACTCAAAATTTTTTCCGCTAATACCTGAACGTGAGGCTCCTTCAAGATGGTAGTATGATCTCCAGGAATAACCTGAACCTCCACAGGTTGGCGAGAAAACTGCTTCCATCCCCAAGTTGAATCCGTGGGGATTTCACCAAGCATTCCCAACTCATCCTGATAAACTTCCCTGGTGCGGAACAGAGTAATCTGACCTTGATAACCTCCTTGTGGGCGATAACTCAGAAAAGCAAGTTCATCAGCTTTAATAGTTTGGACAATCCCACGCACTCGTTCAATTCCTGAATTATGGGGCAACAGATTGACAATTTCCATCTGCTGTTTGAGATGATTTAATTGGACTTCAGGGGTTAGAAGTTGGAGGGTTTCGTAGGAAATATTGAGATTTTTCCCAGATAAGGTTTCGAGGATCTGGGCAATATTGGTCAACCATCGGGTATCATCCCAATCTAGCTGTTTTGGGGGGCTACTAGGAAGGGGTGCAGGAAGGTCAAATAGGGCAAGTAGAGCAACTTTCTCTCCCTGCTGTTGTAGTTGTTGTGCTATTTCAAAGGCAACCAAAACTCCAAAAGAATGACCACCGAGGAAGTAAGGGCCAGAGGATTGAAGGGATTGGATAGCTTGGAGGTAGTAAGTGGCTACTTCTTCAACAGTAGCACAAGGTTCCGAAATCCCATCTAAGGATGGAGGTTGTAAGGCGTAAAAAGGTTGGTTATTTCCCAGATGACTGGCGAGTTGCTGGAAGTAGACCACATTGCCACCAGAACCCGGCATACAGAAAAATGGTGGGTGGTTGCGGTTGCCTTGGGGTTGAATAGCGACTAAGGGAGACCAAGAGTGAGTATCAGTTTTTTGAGTGAGGGAAATTTCGGGTGGAATCTCTATTATCGGCGTCCCCGCATTCCTGCTTTGGTGCAGTAGAATAGCTAATTGTTCTACAGTAGCACCTTGGAAAAGGGCGGCTAAAGATAGATTTTTGCCCAATTGTTGCTCAATCTCAGCCATAAGACGCACTGCCAACAAAGAATGACCACCAAGGTCAAAGAAGTTATCTTGAATTCCAATAGGAGAAACACCGAGAATCTCTGACCAAATTTGAACTAATTGCAGTTCCACCGAGTCCCGGGGGGCAACAAAACTGCTTTCATTGGCGAAAGTGGAAGGATCGGGTGCGGGTAAAGCACGACGGTTGACTTTGCCATTGGGAGTCAGTGGCAATGCCTTAAGTAGAACAAAAGCCGATGGAATTATGTATTCAGGTAGCTTTTGCTTGAGGAATTGGCGAATCTGAGGAATTAGGGAGGTGTCTTGAGTAGATTCCTGTTCTGCAAACAGCCTTTGATAAAAAGGAGTTTGCTGAAACTGTTGTTTCCAGTGATAAGAAATGTGTTCAAAATCAATATCTTCCCCTTTTTGCCTCATAATCCGTCCTTGGATAGCATAATCTGGATTCAGATTATTGTCGCAACGCTTTCGGCTACAAACAGCCTCAATCACATCTCCTTCACTTACATCAATACCGGGTTCAAACACTGGAAAATAAACTGGTAACCAACAATGCTCATGTTCGAGAATATCTATACACTCACCCTCAATAATCTGTAAATTTAACCAGACCAGAAAACCATCTAATCTGCCTGATTTTTCTATTTTTAACTGAATTTGATGAGTCAAATCTGTATCTAAAGATTTAGTAAAGTCTAAATCTTCAAATATTCCTCTACTGGAAAGTAAATTTGCTTGAGGAAATCCTTTAATACAAACCCGCAAATCAAAAGGATACCCAACCTGTTCAAAAATTTTCTGGGTATAATAACCAGCAACCTTGGTAAATCTGGGTTGGTGGAGTAATGGTTCCGGAAGAGTTACTGCTGCAATTTTAGTTACACTTCTTTCCGGAATCATCGCACCGTCTGGCTTCAAAAACCTTCTGGTATTATTAATAATGACTGCTGCTCCTTCACATCCACCAATAGCTCCCACAATTTCTGAAACACATACATCTGCTAACTCTGGTAGGTGAACCGTCATCGCATCTCCATGTATGATTTCAATTTGTGCCGATAATCCCAATTTGTCTACGCAAGCTGTAGCTAACTGACTAGTTGCGAGATCTCTCTCGATAGCATAGATTTTCTTGGCTCCTGCTTGGGCACAAAATCTTGCCAAAATAGCATCCTTACCTGTACCAATTTCTACCACTACTCGCTCTTTCACGAGTTGATTAATTGCCACCTGATAACTTTGGTTTCGGCGATGGTCATTAGTCATGGCATAGTACAATAACTCATCATAGACATAGTATTCTGCTATTGATGGCCAAAGTTCTATGCCTTTCATCTCCTGGATATTTTGTTCAAACTCTGGTTCAGGAACAAAATATGCTACCAACTGGTTTTGCTCTGAAATATCTTCCCTTTCTACTACCACTGCTTGTTGGACTTGGGGATGTCTCCTGAGAACTGATTCAACTTCTCCAGGCTCAATTCGGAAACCTCGTATCTTCACTTGATTGTCTATACGACCCAGAAACTCAATATTGCCATCGGGTAAGTAACGGGCCAAATCTCCTGTTTTGTAAAGTCTCTCCTTGGTTAAATTGTTCCAAGGATGGGGAATAAATTTTTCCTGTGTTAATTGAGGTTGGTTGTGATATCCTCGCGCTAAACCCACACTGGCGATGTGTATCTCCCCAGGAACTCCAAGGGGAACTGGTTGTAGATGGCGATCTAGAATATAGATTCGAGTATTAGCAATGGGAGAACCAATTGATAGCTTTGGTCGGCAATCGCGCTCATCAACCCGAGCAATGGTCGCACAAACGGTAGACTCTGTAGGGCCATAAGCATTCAAGAAAGAACGACCTACAGACCATTCCCTGGCTAACTGAGTCGGACAAGCTTCTCCGGCAACAATCAGATGACTGAGGTCTGGTAAATCTGACTTCGGCAACACAGAAAGAGCTGATGGTGGAAGGGTAACATGAGTAATCTTGTGATTAGCTAGGGTATCCCATAAATCCTGTCCAGGCATCAAGGCATCTGCTGTTGCCAAGACCAATGTTGCTCCTGAAGTAAGAGCCATAAAAATTTCTGCAACTGAAGCATCAAAACTGAATGATGCAAATTGCAAAACACGACTTTCAGGTTTAACTTCAAACTGATTGATTTGTGACCAAACTAGATTAGGAATTCCCTGATGAGTCACTAATACACCTTTAGGTTTACCTGTAGAACCTGATGTGTATATGATGTATGCTAAATTTTCCGGGGTAACTTCATTGTTGACTGTGTCTGCACTTTCCGTAGCAATCTTTTGCCAATCTCGGTCTAAGCAGACTACCGGTGTATCCTCTTGAGGTAGTTGAGCTAACAATTTTTGTTGAGTTAGTAAAACTGACACCTGAGAATCACGGCATATATAGTCTAGCCGTTTTTTGGGATAGTTAGGGTCTAATGGTACATAAGCTCCTCCAGCTTTGAGTACGGCTAATATAGCTACTACCATTTCTACTGAACGTTCTATACATATTCCCACTAGGGTTTCTGGAACTACTCCCAATTTTGGCAAGTAATGGGCTAGTTGATTGGCTTTCCTGTTTAATTGGGAATAGGTCAGCTTTTGTTGTTCAAATACTATTGCTATTGCATTTGGGTTGTTTTCGGCCTGTTCCTCAATTAACTGATGAATGCACTTATCCTGGGGATAATCTGTGGTTGTATCATTCCACTCCACTAATAACTGATGACGCTCTTTTTCTGTCAACAGTGGCAATTCAGAGATCCGTTGGTTAGGATTTGCCACAATGCCTTCTAGTAAGGTGATCAAATGCCAGATCATCCGTTCAATTGTCGTGCCATCAAAGATATCGGTATTGTATTCAACTAGAAGAGTCGCCCCCTTAAATTCTTCCACGAGGTAAAAAGTCAGGTCAAACTTAGAGATTTGAGGCTCTACCTCAAAATGAAATGCCTGCCAACCTAATTGATCCTCTCGAGAAACACGAGGCAGGAGACAGGAGGAAGAAGGAGGGTCGGAAATAGTATTTCTCCCATTCAATTGGGGGTGCGAAGCGCTCCTCAGGAGCTCTTCAGTGGTTAACACTGGAACGATGGTCAACGCCACCTGAATCATTGAATCTCGGTTGACCTGGCGATCAGGATTTAACGTGTCCACTAATTTCTGGAACGGCACATCTTGATGGGAGTAAGCTGATAAACAGACATTCCGGACTCGCTTTAACAGTTCGCAGAAAGTCGGGTCACCACTGAGGTCACTACGTAAGACCAAAGTATTGAGAAAGTTGCCAATTATTTTGTATAACTCCGGTCGATTCCGCTGGTTAACAACAGTACCCAAAACAAGATCTTCCTGAGCCGAGTAGCGGTAAAGCAAAACTTTGAGAGCTGTTGCCAAGGTCACAAATAAGGTAACACTTTCTTGGCGGCTAAGAATTTTGAGCTTTTCGATTAACTCCAATGAAAGTCGGTGACGAACAAATGAACCAGCAAAAGTCGTTTGGGGAGTGCGAGGACGGTCAGTGGGAAGTTGTAATTGGGGTAAGTTTTCTAGTTGTTTTTGCCAATAAGCAAGCTGATGAGAAAGTATTTCTCCTTTGAGGCGCTGGCGTTGCCAAACTGCAAAATCAGCATACTGTGTAGTTACTTCTGGCAGGGGTGACGGTAAACCTTGACAAAATGCTGTATAAATAACTTCTAATTCTTGTACTATGGTGATCAATGATTCAGCATCTATAAGAATGTGATGAATGGCGAAGTAAAGTCGATAGCTGTCTGAAGTAAGTTGAATCAGAGTACCTCGCAGCAATGGGCTTTGAGTGAGGTCAAATGGTTGGCAAAGCTGTTCGGTAGCGATACGCAGTGCTTCTGTTTCTCCTTCGGTTTCTGACCATTGCCGCAAATCGACTATTGGTAAAGTAAATGCAGATGGTAGCTGAATTTCTTGGCAAGGTTGACTGCTACAGCTATTTTCAGAAGGCCCCCTAAATCCCCCAATTCTGGGGGACTTTGAATCAATTTCCCCCCAAAGTTGGGGGGTTAGGGGGGCGAAATTTTCTGTAACAACTCGATAGACTGTCCGCAGAATTTCGTGACGGCGGATGAGTTCCGTCAGACTTGCTTGCAATGCAGGAAGATTGAGCTCTCCACTTAGGTGAATGCTCAAGCTTTCATTGTAAACTGGTACTTTTGGGGCTAACTGGTGGAGAAACCACAATTGTTCTTGGCTAAAAGATAGCGGAATCCTTTGCTCTCGTGCAACTGATTGTAGGGAGGCTCCAAGATCTAAACCCTCTAGCGCCAGAACTTCTTTGGCTAACTCAGCAATTGTGGGAGCCTCGAATAGGCGATTTAGGGGTAATTCTACAAGCAAGCGATCGCGCAATAACCCGATAATTTTGGTAGCTAATAGGGAATGCCCTCCTAATTCAATAAAGTTGTCATAGACTCCGATGGGAGATATACCGAGAACTTCTGACCAGATTTGCCCTAGCTGCTGTTCTACGGAATTCCGGGGGGCAACTAAACTGGTTTCACGA
>JAAHHL010000488.1 GCA_010672185.1 Caldora sp. SIO3E6
TATCTGGGACCAAAATCGATGCCCTTTCTTAATAATGTGTCTTTCTGCTAGTAACATTACTGTCTGGCGAGGCTCACGCTGGTTGCATATTGTGAAAGCTTCATGTCTACATGATAGCATAGATGACAAAGTTTGACTATATTTTTAGTGAAACTTTACGATACCTACTACGAAAGTCTTCTAAACTATCCCCAAACTTGTCCTGTTCCTGAGAAATTCGATAATCAAGGATTTCAATGCTCACCACTTCGCCATCGGGAATATCCAGATTTTCCAAAATTTCTAAAGTTTGACCACGCTTAATAGCTTTAATTTGCATATTAGACTCTTCCGAGATAGTGTCAATGGTATTTTTTGTCCTCTGAACAGGCTGTAGGAGGAAAGTGTTATCTCTTGACCTACCTCCATACTTAACAGTATATCACTACTTTATGCGAGGTCTTCACGGTTTATCTGTTATCCAGAGTACTTTGTTACTTTCTCGTTATCCATTGATAATTATGGCTTCTGGCTCCTGCACTTCCCCTAGATTAACCTAAAGATTACCTAAATATTATCAGTTGCTAAACTCATAGCCATAAAATTACTTGCATCCTAAAATCTTACCGATTCAACCCGGATTTATTCTCTCTGGTAAGCAAACCGTTATCCTTGATAAGTACTCCTGAACTCCTGAAATGGTTCTCAAACGTCGAAACTTCTTAAAATTTATGGGAGCTGGTGCTAGTGCTGTTGCTCTCAGTAAGTTGACTTCTTGCTCGCAAGAACCTTCTACCTCAGCACTAGTGGACAATAGTCTTAAATTTCCCACAGTTAAAGGTCCGATGCCCTTACCTACTGATGGGGTGGAACTAGTTAAGCAGAGTCAAGACTACAGTACCTATGAAGTTATAGATGACCTATTGTTACCAGAAGGCTTTACCTACGATATCATTGCGGCCTGGGGTGACAAAGTCGGAGATTCTCGCTTTGGCTACAACAACGACTATCTTTCTTTAGTCGAGACTGGTGAGAATGAGGGCTTACTGACGATTAACTTTGAGTACATCAGCGGTGGTACTTGGATGCAGACTTATTCCCAAGTGATTGGTAAAGAGTTGCCGTTTGATGAGGTGAAATCCGCAGCGGCTGCTACCAAAGGTGCAATTAATGCCTTTGCCTTACCAGAGGATGACCCCCTCAAAGCCAAAATTAAGGAAATTTCTCAGGAAGGCTTAATCGATCAAGGATTGGGAGTAATCTCGATTCGTAAGATGGCAGATGGTAAGTGGGAGCGAACCAATTCCCCAATGGATCGCAGAATTACTGGTATTTCTGGTTTAACAGATAATCGCTATCTGAAGGCAACTGGACCGGCGGCAGCTGTTTTCCGCAAGCAGCAAGTTCAGGGGTACACTGATAAACTAGGCGATCGCATTATCGGTTCTTTTCAAAACTGTGCTGGAGGGACAACTCCTTGGGGTACGGTGTTGAGTGCGGAGGAGAACTTCCAAGCTCAAGTGCCGGAACCAGTCTATGCTGATGGTTCTTCCTTTAGTCCAGAAAACCTGCCTTTTTTCATCAACGATTTTATAGTAGATGGACGAGCTAATGTCTTTGGTTTAGCTGGGAATAAGTATGGTTGGATGGTAGAAGTAGACCCAGCTAACCCTAATGACTATGGTACGAAGCATACCCTTCTGGGCCGGTTCCGCCACGAAGCAGTAGGGTGTCGGGCAGTTAAAGGTAAACCCTTAGCAGTATACTCAGGATGCGATCGCCGTGGTGGTCATGTCTACAAGTTTGTCAGCAAAGGGGTAGTTAGTAATCCCCAAGATAAGGCCAATTCTAGTCTGTTTGCTGAAGGAACCCTCTATGCTGCACTTTTTACAGCAGATGGTAAAGGAACCTGGATTCCTCTAGGACCCCAAACCCCGGTTAACCCAGTTCTACCTAGTACAGTGGAAGGTAACTTAGTAACCCTACCCAAGCGTCCAGAAGGGGGTTTCGTTAAAGTCCAAACTGACCAAGAAGCAGTCAGCTTTAAAGAGAAATTTGCCACCCTAGGAGATCTTTACACCGGCAACCCTGAAGAGAAGCAGGGAGCAATCTTAATTGACGCTCACTTTGCTGCCAATGCTGCCGGTGCAACCTGCACTCCTCGTCCAGAAGATACTGATATTGCCCCCGATGGTGAGCTCTATATTGCCTTTACTTCTGGTACTCCTGGGGGTAATGGTGGACCAGATAAACAAGTATTCCAAGGACCGAAGGGAGAAACTCCTTGGGAGCATGGCTGGATTGTGCGCTTAGTAGAAGATAATGATGACCCAACAGCGATGAGCTTTAGTTGGGAAGCTTTAGCTTTAGGAGGTGAACCAGCAGCAGGAGGAGCTGGTTTTTCTAACCCCGATAACCTAGAATTTGACCAGGATGGCAATATTTGGATGGTGACAGATATGTCTACTTCCAAGCACAATAAAGCTGTTCCCAGTCGCGTTGATGCTGAAGGTAAGCCTCTAGGTCAAACCGATATCCAAGGCATTTTTGGTAATAACTCCCTTTGGTTTATTCCTACTTCTGGTGCTAATGCAGGTAATGCTTATTTGTTCGGTATTGGTCCGATGGAATGTGAAACCACTGGACCATATTTTAGCTCCGATCAGCAAACTTTATTTCTAGCAATCCAACACCCAGGGGAGAGGCATGGGACTCGTAAGGGAAATGCGATGGAAACCCGTAAACTTGCAATGACTAACAACAATGGTGAGGAATTTATGCAAACTCGCACAGTTCCCCTAGGTTCCAATTGGCCTAGTAAAAAGCCCAATGAACCACCAAAACCGGCAGTTGTAGCAATTCGGCGGCAGGATGCTCAGCGGATTTAGGTGTTAGGTGTTAGGTGTTAGGTGTTAGGTGTTAGGTGTTAGGGAATGGTGACAAGTTAAAGTGAAATCCTTGCTCCGCCGGTCGTTTAAACGACCGGCTAATAGCTCAAGTCATCTAAAGATGACTCAATCTTCCCAAAAATCTTTAGTCCACAAAGCGTGGACTTTAGCTATTAGCCCAGAGTTTAAACTCTGGGTGGGTGTGGAAACTAAGCGTTAAGCTGTCCCTAGCTTAAGTTGACACTAATGAGTATTTAGAAGATGCTTATTAAGCATTTCCCAAAGTGGTTAACTTATCGCCTTAGATGATAGGTATAAATTGCATTAGATTTCGGATTGGAGGTTTCGGATTTGTTTGCGAAAGGCTCGTAAGGCAGGACTTCTACCAATTGCAATACTTTGTGAGAGGACTTCTGCCACGAAGTCGAGAATAGGTAATAATGGAAACGTGGGACTTTTGGTAACTGGCTGATAACTACCCTCTTGAAGGATGTAAATATTGAGTTTATTCTTCTCATAGCGCCAAAGTTCTAGGACTCCTAATGTGGCATAGGCATCAAGCTGAGTTTTTGAGGTGACATCTACTTCTATAGCAAGATCCGGTGGAGGATCTACTCTCAGATCAACACGCCGTTTGCCTCGCATACGAGTATGATTTTGGATGTAGAAACACTGGTCAGGTTCAATACCACTATCCATATTTTCCTGTTTGAAAGTAGTAGACCCAAAACACTCGCAGTCAATTTCGAGTTCATCAAGCAGGATTTTGACCAGATCACCAATAAGTTCTTTATCAACTTCATGTTCTGGAGTAGGCATTCGGATTTCTAATGTACCGTGGCTATAAGCAATGCGAGAGGAACGGCTTTCCCCCAATTCACTTAAAATAGCTTCAAATTCTGACCAATCGACATCACGAACAAGGAGCCTTTGACCAGGAGGTACGTCAAGTTGTCGTAGTTGAAGAGTAACAGGCATTTGAGAATGGAGAATGGAGAATTGGGAATTGGGAATTTTAGTGTGACCTAGCCTATCCTTATATTAAGTCTATAATTTGGGTGAAGCTACGAAAGAATTGATAACGACTTCTGACATAAGGGTTGTAACGACGAATAGTTAACAGTTATTATTTTACCAATTTACGTCTAATGTGAATTAAATTGTATATATCGTAGGGTGTGTTAGCGCAGCGTAACGCACCAAGTTGTGGTTACAATTATTTTCAAAAATCGCTAGGGGAATAACCAGCTCGTTTCAAAGCTCTGTGTGCTATGGCATTCTGAGTTTTCTGGTATATTGTCCATACAGCACACTTAGCTGCATCTCTGACATCTGCGCTCGCATCGTTGCGCCAAAGATGAATCAAACTGCCAACTGCTGCTTCTGCTGCCAGATTACCTATGAAAGGACAATTTTTAACAATAAAAGCTCATCATTACTCTTGGCTTAAATAACTAAATAATCCATTAGTTGTGTTTGTTAGACTTATTCAGCAAACCCTAAGTATTCTGGTGGGATAACAAAATATCTCGCCCTAACCATCTGATAATATCACCAGAGCCCCGTACTTTCTGACAATCAACATAGACAGGATCTCCAGCCGGTAAGAAATACTTGGGGGCAGTAGGGGCGTAGCATTTGGGCGACAATTTAAGCACATAGACCCAAGTATATCAATCCAAATGCTTCGCCCAGATCCCTTACGACAAAGTGTTTTTCTTGAGAGTAGACATAGCCAGCTGCTTGGATGCGATAACTCACCTTGGATTTAAATGATGAGGCTAATAGCTTAAGTCCATTGAAATGGACTAAATTTTTCAGATTTATTGTAGGGTGTGTTAGCGTTTGTGCAGCATTCCGAAGAAAAGCGTAACGCACCAAATTGAGGGTACAATCATTTTCAAAAATCACCTCAAATTAATCGCAACTCAACAAATAATTAACTCAAACTATCGGAGGGCAAAGCATTTGGATTGCACAACTTGGGTTTCATTGATGAATTATCGCCCAAATGCTTTGCCCCTACATCAAATTTTTGACATTCATTCCTCTTCTTCAGTCAAAATAGGCTTAAAGCTGTAGCCAACTTCAGAGTTTGCATCCTGAATGACTTTTACTAGTTGAACTGAAATATTTCGATCTCCTGTTTGTATAAAACGAACAGTCTCGGAGGCTCCAGGAGCTGAAAAATCTGAGTCAGAGAGAGTTTGTTGGAGTTTGGTGCGGGTAGGTTTAGGGTGTTGTTTTAGTGCTTCTATCCAAGCCTGCGTAGCATCGTAAGCCATTGCTGTTATCCAGTTCACATCTGCTCCCCAGAGTTGCTTAGATTGGCGACTAAACTGTGAGCCCGTAGCAGCATCAATGTGCCAGAAAACTCCTACCACCATACCAACAACATCCGAAGCTAAGATTTCATGGGAATACGCAACATCTCCACCCATCAGCTTTAACTGATCTTTGTTGTTCAGACGAATTACCTGCAAAACTTTGCTTTTAAGTTCATCCACTGTAGACGGTGCTAACATTAATACCTGTGCGCCTTGCTCAATTGCCTGTTCAAATGCTTGTTGAGTAGGAAAATTAGGGTCAGACCAGTCAAACTCGGCGACAACCTCTCCTTTTTTTGAATAGACAGTTGTCACAAACTCTGTCTTGAGGGATTGGCTATAAGCACTCTCAGAATTGTAAAAAATTGCAGCTTTTTTCTTGCCCCATTCGCTTAGCATGTAATTAGCTAACGCTCTTGCTGTAAAGGCATCACTAGGACTAGTCCGAAAAACGTAATCACTAAAGTCCGAAATTTTTACAGAAGTACTAAGGGAAATGCTTGCAAGCTTCTTCTCTTCATAAATTTTTCCAGTTGCCAAGGTCATATCGCTGTAATAATGACCGACAATACCTAATACCTCAGGATTTTTTCCCAACTCTGAAGCAATCTTTTTAGCCATTTCTGGGTTATCACCATCGTCAGAGATCACTACCTTAAGCAGAACTCCGTTAATTCCTCCAGCTTCATTGAGCTGATGTTGAGCTTGAGCAACTCCACGCAACATTGCCTGTGCTGCTGCTAGATCTTGGA
>JAAHHL010000489.1 GCA_010672185.1 Caldora sp. SIO3E6
CCTTCTTCCTCCCCCCTCCTGCCTCCTGCCTCCTGCCTCCTGCCTCCTGCCTCCTGCCTCCTGCCTTCTGCCTCCTGCCTCCTGCCTCCTGCCTCCTGCCTTCTGCCTCCTGCCTTCTGCCTTCTTTTAAATGATGAGATGCTGGAAAAAAAGTCTACTAGTTCAGCTTGTTGGTTCTTTTTTAATTTTATCTTTACTGACAATATCGATTGTCTGTTATAGTACCTTCAATCAAGCTAGAGAATCTCTGAAACTGTCTGTTTTTAACGAATTAGACCTTACTGCCTCCCTCAAAGAAGGTGAGTTAAGCCGCTGGGTAGTGGCTCAGCGTGAATACTTCTTATCCTTCAGCCAGTTGCCAGAAGTTAGTACTCAAGCTAGGGTGCTCTTGTCTAGCCAAAAATCTGACTGGGAACATCAATTTGCTTATGAGCAACTAGAAAAATCTCTAACATCCTTTGTTAGCAAGCAGTCTGGTCTAAAAGAGTTTTTCCTCCTGACTCGGAGTGGCAGAATTTTACTCTCTACCAACCCAATTCAAATCGGCAAATATCAGCCCCTAGCTCAATATAGTGAAGTCACCCAAGAGCCCACAGATACTTTTGTGTCGAATTTTTACCGCTCGCCGGAAACAGGTAAACCGACAATTACTTTCGCTAATCCTATTCTCCAAGATGAAGATAAGCGCTTGGGAATGCTCGTAGCTAGTCTGAACCTGGAGCGGATTAATGAGATTATACAAGAGCATACAAAGGTCGAAGAAGATTGTGAAACCTACTTGGTGGGTAAGTTTGGCAGTGGTTTGTCTCAGCGCAATGTCTTGATTTCAGCAGCAAGATTTGGTTCAGCCGCATTTCCCGATGGCATTGAAAGTGAGGGGATTGCTCAGGCGATGGATGGTCATAATGGTCAAGGACTTTACGAGAATTATCAAGGAGTACCAGTAATTGGAGTTTACCGCTGGTTGAGAGCTTGGGATGTTGCTTTGCTAGTAGAGATGGAGCAAAGCCAAGCTTTTGCACCTGCACGTCGGCTAGCTAGATCGATTTGGCTGATAGGAATGGTTTTAGCTGAAGTACTGGCAGTGGCAATGTTTGTAATCGCCCGTCGGCTTACCCAACCAATCGTAGCAATTATTTACACTGCAACTCAGGTGGCTGCTGGTAATCTGACATCAACTGCTCCTGTGCTCACAGACAATGAAATTGGTATCCTTGCTCGCGTTTTCAATCAAATGATTGAGCAATTACGCTTCCTCTATGCTGATTTGGAGGAACAAGTGGAGGAGCGCACAGCTGCCTTAAGGCAGGTAAATGAGCAACTGCGGGTGGAAATCGCTGAGCGTATAAGAGCAGAGCAAGCGGCAGAAGCTGCCAACCATGCCAAAAGCCAATTTTTGACTAACATGAGTCACGAACTCCGTACCCCTCTCAACGGCATCCTCGGCTACACTCAAATTCTGCAACATTACTCAGAGCTGAATTCTCAGCAACAAGAAGGCATCAATACGATCCACACCTGTGGCAATCACTTACTTACCCTAATTAACGATATTTTAGACCTCTCCAAAATCGAAGCCCAGAAAATGGAACTCTATCCCCACGACTTTCATTTTCCTAATTTCTTAAGGACAGTGACACAAATGTGTCAGATCCGCGCTCAACAAAAAGAAATTGCCTTTATCTACCAACCTCATGAACAACTACCTACTATTGTGTATGCTGATGAAAAGCGGCTGCGGCAAGTTTTGCTCAACCTGCTCGGTAATGCGATCAAATTCACTCACACTGGTGGTGTAACTTTTAGAGTAAGTGTCATTGGTCATTGGTCATTGGTTATCAGTGAAGAGCAAACAACAAACAACAAACAACAAATAACCAACAACAAAATCCGGTTTGAGATTGAGGATACTGGTGTTGGTATCGCCACAGAGGAACTCAACAAAATTTTTGAGCCTTTTGAGCAGGTAGGAGAGAGCAACCACAAATCAGAAGGTACTGGACTAGGATTAGCCATCACTCAAAAAATTATTTCCCTGATGGGGAGCCAACTTCAAGTCCAAAGTACCTTGGGGGTTGGTAGCACCTTTTGGTTTGAACTAGAATTGCCCCAAGCTTTAGTATCAATGGAGTTAACTTCAGCACAATCCTTCGAGAAAATTATCGGCTATCAGGGAAAAAAGCAGAAAATTCTGGTGGTAGATGATCGTTGGGAAAATCGTGCAGTCTTAGTTAACTTGCTCGAACCTATCGGCTTTGAAGTGAGAGAGGCATCGAGTGGAGAGGAAGGTTTAGAGCAAGCCCAGGAGTTTGTACCAGATTTGATTATTATTGATCTGGTGATGCCAGGGATGGATGGCTGGAGCTTGACTCGTTGCCTGTGCCAGTTACCTCAGTTGCAGCAAACCATTTTGATTGCTTGTTCAGCTAGTGTATCTGAATTTGATCAACTTCAGAGTAGAAAAGTTGGTTGCCATGATTTTCTGCCCAAACCGATACAGGTAGAAGATTTGTTCGCCAAAATCCAAGATTATTTAGAATTGAGCTGGGTGTATAACAGTAGTAAGGAATTAGCCAATCAGCCGCTGGAATTTATGGTTGACTCTGGGCAAAGTATCGAAGGACATGCTATTATTCCTCCTCCTAGGGAAGAATTAACCGTTTTGTACGATCTAGCCAGAAAAGGATTGATTGATAGCTTGATTGAGCAAGCTGCAAAATTAAAAGCTTTAGATGAGCAATACCTGACTTTTGCTCAAGAGATTCAGGATTTAGCTCAAGGCTTTCAGTTAAAAACCATAAGAAAAATACTTAAACAATATTTGGAGAGCAGCATATGACCGATTATCATTATTCGCTCATTTCTAGCAATTCCCACATCCAGGAGGTACAAGCAATGTTAACCAACCCATTATCCATTTCCAACTCCCAATTCCCCATGATTCATTTCCAACTCCCAATTCCCAATTATCCATTATCCATTATTCATTATTCATTATTCATTCTCCATCTATCTTAATCAGACTTCAGCATGATTAATACTATTAAGGGGAGAATATTAATTGTTGATGACAATATAGACACCCTTAGACTGCTATCTAACCTCCTCAATCAACGGGGATATAAAGTTCGGAAAGCCATTAATGGTAAGATTGCCTTAATGGGAGTCAATGCTGAAGCTCCGGATCTCATTTTGCTAGATGTGATGATGCCGTTGATGAATGGCTATGAGGTTTGTCAACAATTAAAAAAAAATCCCAAAACGTCATCAATTCCTGTTATATTTTTAACAGCTTTAGATGATTCACTAGATAAAATAAAAGGTTTTGAAGTTGGTGGGGTAGACTACATTACTAAACCGTTTCAAGTGGAAGAGGTTGTCGTCAGAATTGAACATCAACTCAAAATTATCCATTTACAAAAGCAGTTGGAATGGCAATATGCACAATTGCAACAAAGTGAAAAGCGATTGCTGACTATTATTGAGTCTATGTCTGATGGTTTAGTAATTCTCGACAAAGAAGGTAAGGTACGTTTTGTCAATCCGGCAGCTCAGTCTTGGTGGAATCAACCGGTCGATCAGCTACTCAACAAACCGTTAAATTTATCTTTTGGCATAGGTGAAATTAAGGAAATTGAGTTCAAACAGCCTTTGGGAAAGGTACTGGTTGCAGAAGTACAAACGGAACCAATTGTCTGGGATAATGAGCCTGCTTATTTAGTTTCCCTCAGAGATATCACAGAACGTAAACAAAAAGAAGCAGCCGAAGCAGCCAACCGTGCTAAAACTGCCTTTCTTGCTTCGATGAATCACGAATTACGTACTCCCCTCAATGCCATCTTGGGTTTTACCCAAATATTACAGCGGGACTCAACCCTAACTCCCCAACAACAGAAATATCTGAGCACCATTCACACTAGTGGGAACCATCTACTCACTCTGATTGATGATATTTTAAACCTTTCCAAAATTGAAGCTGGAAAAATGGAACTTAACCCCCATGATGTTCATTTAATTAAGTTTTTATTAGGAGTTACAGAAATTTGTAGAATTCGTGCTGCCAAAAAAGGACTTACTTTTCTTTACCAACCCGGTGATCAACTGCCTGCTACTATTTATGTTGATGAAAAACGATTGCGGCAAGTTTTGATTAATTTGCTCAGCAATGCGATCAAATTTACTGATACTGGTAGTGTTACTTTTCAAGTAAGTCTCACTCCTCCAGAAACAGGGACAAACAACCAACAACCAACAACCAACAACAAAATCCGTTTCCATGTTGAAGATACAGGTGTTGGTATAGTAGCAGAAGAACTGGAAAAAATCTTTGAACCCTTTGAGCAAGTAGGAGACAAAACTCGCAAAGCAGAAGGCACTGGACTAGGATTAACTATCACCCAAAAAATTGTTGCTTTGATGGGAAGCGAACTCCAGGTTAGAAGTACTGTGGGAGTTGGTAGTATCTTTTGGTTCGATTTAGAGTTTTCCCCAATCTCAGTATCCCCAGAGTTAGCTAAGGTTCCCCCCTCCAAGGAAATTATTGGTTATCAGGGGGAGAGGAAGAAAATTCTGGTGGTAGATAACCGCTGGGAAAATTGCTCAACTCTAGTCAACTTGCTCGAACCTATAGGTTTTGAAGTCAAAGAAGCATCTAACTCAGAAGAATGCTTAGCACAAGCAATGAACCTTCAACCAAATTTAATCATCATTGATTGGGGGATGGTATCAGTGAATAGTTTTGAGCTGAGACGCCACCTGTGTGAATTACCAGAGTTACAACAGACAATTTTGATTGCCTCTTGTGCTAGTTCATCTAAATTATGTCAACAAGAAGGTCAAGCATTAGGTTGCCATGATTTTTTTGCCAAACCGATTAAGGCGAAAGATGTACTAGAAAAAATTCGGAGTTGTTTAGGATTATCCTGGATTTATGAAGATTCCTCTGAACTATCGAGTAAAATACCGGAATATGAAACTGATTTATCTAATGATATTCAGATAAAAGCAATTATACCTCCTTTGGCAGAGGAACTAAATGTTTTTTACGACTTAGCTAGAAAAGGATTGATTGATAGTTTGAGTGAGCAAGCAGAGAAATTGAAAGAAAAGGATGAGCGGTATCTACCCTTTGCTCAAGAGCTTCAGAATTTATCTCAAGGATTTAAAATGAAGCAAATTAGAGAATTTATTAAACAATATATGGATAGTTGAGAATTGAGAATTGAGAATTGAGAATTGAGAATTGAGAATTGAGAATTGAGAATTGAGAATTACTAGCTCTTTGATTTTTAGGATAATTCCAATGAAGCTAAATACTTCGTTGACAGTAGCACGAGTGCAGCACGGTGGAAATAAGCCACCAGTTAACAATAGCCGAAAAGTAGATACCATTAACCTTAAAGCCTTCTGCCTTCTGCCCTCTGCCTTCTGCCTTCTTCTGGCGATCGCAGCATTGTCATTAAGCTGTACTCCCAACAGTAATCATCATAATCCAGCAGCTGTCCAACCAGCACAATCAGAAATCAAGGTTACTGGTGCGTCTACTCCCTATCCAGCCATGAAAATATTAGCTGCCGCCTATGGAACTAATGCCAACAACTCTGACATTACCTTCCTACCGTCGAGTCAATCTGCTAGTGGAATTGCTGGGGTTAAAAGCGGATTAGCGGACATTGGGACTCTTACCAGGAAGTTGAAATCAGGGGAAGATGACGGTTCCCTGGTTTACCGGGAACTTGCTAGAGATGCCTTAGTAGTTGCCACTCACCCTAGCGTTGCAAGGGTAACCAATTTATCAACAGAAGACCTCAAGGCAATCTATAGTGGTGCAGTGACCAATTGGCAGGAGCTAGGTGGACCAGATGCTAAAATTGTGGTGTTAGATAGACCAGAAGATGAATCAGCCAAACGCCTTTTACGCCAAGTAATGTTGGCGTAAAAGG
>JAAHHL010000049.1 GCA_010672185.1 Caldora sp. SIO3E6
AAGGAATGCAGCATTTATCCGCTGTTTTGGGCATCTGCATCCCCCAAGGTTACCCGGGTTGATGCCAGGTTTTTGAGCTAAGAGATGCAATTTCTTGGGATTTTTTGGCTTGCTGCATGATTGAAAGACGAATCTGGTATGGCTTCCACACTTATTCAGCAGACCCTAAATACAGCGCTTTGCGCTCTAACAAAGTACAGTCGATAGACAAAAGTCCCCCGTGGAACCAAAAGCGTAGCATCCTCTGGCTTCCCCCTTATTAAGGGGGACGGGAGGGGGATCTCTAAGGGGGATGCGAGGGGGATAAAAATGTACCGCATAGCAGAGCAAACTGCTGTATTGTTTGTTTGGTCACATTTACTTCAACTCAAGACAAATAGTCCACACACCACAAACTATGGTTGATTTTCTTTGGTTTTTTGCCAATCTTCCAACGCACTAATTACAAAGCTAGCTGCGGGATGGCTGAGGAATTCCTCGAAAGCTTTAACACCTCCTATCTTCAGCGCACTAAGTATACGGGCTGTTAAATTTGGGTTTTTTTCAATTTTTGCGATCGCCTTAGTCGTCAATTTCTCTTTCTCCTCGTTTGTGCAGTTGGAATAAGACTTCTCTAACTGCTCTAGGAGCTGTTGAATATCGGCTGCTGCTTCTGCAAGGGTTTGTTTTTGTTCAGGTGCGTAGCTAGTTTGGTTAGTTTCTATGCGACTATTATCTTGAGCTATATTAATAGTGACATCATTGGAGTTTGTGTTATTAACAGTTACATTTTTGTTATGGCTTGTCATTTTTGTTCTCCTGTATTTTGGTTGTTTTCGAGTTGACTCGACTCTGATCGTGGGATGTACTACAAGTGACATCCTCGGAGTTGTGTATGTGGTAGCTAGTGACAACCTTGTTCGGTTTCTCCAAGAAGACTTTCAAAACTTTCAATAAAAACTCCAATATATTTGTCATAGACAGATTTTCATCTTGTTTCGATCCAGACTTGTCTTTTTGATTCTTTTTGGCAGTGTTGTAGTTCAGATAAAAATTATTTTCTATTTGTTCCACATTGCTTGCATCAAGTTTTTCGGTAATTTCTATCTTCAGCAGAAAATCTTCTCCTACCCTCTCCAATCCTCGGAAACCGGAATTTGTATCCTGCTTTAATTTTTCGATGGCAGCCATCAAAGCTTCTTTATTATCATCACTGCGGATAAACAATTGAATAGTTCTTTTATCTTTTATAAAGATTTTTTCAAACTCCCTATCTCTAAATGTTCGTGGGCTAGGAGGGAAACGACGATAAGCCTCATTGTTGTCAGGAAGTTTAGCTTGAAAAATGTATTTACATTCCACCTGACTGAGAATTGTTTGTTCATCAATACTCCAATCCTCTAGGTAAGCACCGGTTAAAGAAGCACTAGTTAAGTCTGCACCATTTAGCTTAGCTTGTTGTAATTTTGCGTTCGTCAAATTAGCATCCTGTAGGTTTGCTTGATTGAGATTAGCTCGTTGTAATTTTGCGTCCGTTAAATTAGCATTCCGTAAGTTTGCTCGATTGAGATTAGCTCCAGTAAAATTTGCGGCACGTAAATTTTTCTCCTCTAAATTTATTCCTTCGAGATTCAGATCATTAAATATCTTATCTCCATCTTTTCTTAATTTTTGTCCCAAAATTAATTTTTGAACCTTTGAGTACTTAAGATAGCAATTGCCTACATGAGCATATTCTAGGTATTTGACTCTATGCCAAACAGTCCCTTCAATTTTGGCATTTTTGAAGTTTGCGCCTCTTAGCTCTGCCGAATCAAAAGTAACATTTGTTAAATTGGCATTTTTGAAAGCAGTACCTCCACGAGTTACAATCTGAATATATATCTTCCACAACCATTTAAATCTATTCTTTTCAGATATTGCTGTTCTAGCGAACCAACAACCAAAAAAGGCTCCAATAATTGCTCCAAAAATCCCAAAATCCTGTTGACTGTTGGTGGAATTGAAGAAGGACATAGGTGGAATTGAGGGGAGATTTTTATGTACACTATTATGTACACCAATGCATATAAGTACAACCAAAGATATTATTGTAAACCAAATAACTACATTGACGAAATCATCTTGAGTATCAGTCATTACTGTTGCTACTATTGTGCCAGATAAAACCATAATCATCATCATAACTCCCACGCCTACATGCCAATTAACAAGCGATCTATTAGGTGACAGATTCAGGAGAATTGAGCGTATAGATATAGTAATAAAAACCGAATGGATTCCAACAAAAAATGAAACTAAAACAGGGTTATTTTTGCGAACAAAACCAAAAAAATATATCGAAAATGTACTAATAATAGCTGTTGGAAATGCTGACAACAAACACAAGACTATAGAACATAAAATTACAAAAAAAGACCAAGAGCGACTTAAACCTGCTCTTGCCCCAGTGAAGTCTGCACCGATAAGTTCAGCATCAGTAAAATTTACTCCTTGGATATTGGCATAACTAAAATTTACTTCAGGGAGTGAAGCATCATCATCAACAAAGCTATTGGTAAAATTTGCCCCTCGAAGATTTGCTCCTTTAAAATTGGCTCCCTGAAGTTCAGCATTGCTAAAGTCTACGTTTTGAAGATTTGCCCTAGAGAAGTTTGCTCCTCGCAGGTTGGCATTTCTAAAAAAATCTTTTCCTCTTAAATCCTGTCCACTGAAGTTCTGATTTGTTAAATCCTTACCCATGACATCCATTGCCCTATCTAAAAGCCTCTCAGAGGGATAATTTTCTTGCGAATTATTACCCTTTTTAGAGAAATAAATTTATTTAATTTTGCTATTTATAGCATAGATCTTTCTTTAGGAAGATGTCTATTATTCCATCGTGAAAGCTATTGATTTTTTATCTTAAGGATTGTCAGACTTTAGAGTTTCGCTCTCCTAACTAGTCTGCTCCTCTCAATTTCTCTGACTTACTCAACAAGCTCTAACGGATGAGTGAAAAAAGGGCGGGGGAAATGATAAGCAGACCCGGAGACGTGGAGAATTGAAATCCCACATAACATTTCGTTCACCCACCCTTCGTAGATTTAATAATTCTTTACAATAAAAGTAGATAATCTATGATGAGCTTTGTTCTAGAACCTAAAACTTTCTCCTAAAGCCAAAAAATAGATGTCAGCAAATCAACTACAACCCAAACTTATTATCCACGGTGGTGCTGGAAGTTCCCTTAAAGGCAAAGGGAGAATAGAGGCAGTGCGCCACTCCCTCAGTAGTATTGTTGAAGAAGTCTATGCTCTGTTGTTAACTGGAGCTAAAGCTAGCGAAGCTGTGGTAAAAGGCTGTCAACTCCTAGAAGATGAACCCCGCTTTAATGCTGGTACCGGTTCCGTACTGCAATCAGATGGGCAAATCCGCATGAGTGCTGCTTTGATGGAGGGTGAGTCTCAGCGGTTCAGCGGTGTGATTAATGTCTCCCGTGTCAAAAATCCGATTAACGTGGCTAAGGTGCTGCAAGATGCCGATGATCGGGTACTGTCTGATTATGGGGCAGCAGAACTGCTCAGAGAACTTAATCTGCCAGTTTACAACCCTTTAACGGATCTGCGGTTGCAGGAGTGGATAGAGGAGAGAAAGGACAATTTCCAGCGGGATATGGCAGGAGTTGTTGCTGAAGAATCCAACAGTGGCAGAGGCACAATCGGTGTGGTTGCCTTAGATAGCCAGGGATGCATAGCAGCAGCAACTTCTACTGGAGGCAAAGGCTTTGAACGGATTGGTCGGGTTAGCGACTCAGCCATGCCCGCAGGTAACTATGCTACCAGTAAAGCAGCAGTTAGTTGTACTGGTATCGGAGAAGACATTATTGATGAGTGTTTAGCCGCCAGAATTGTGGTGAGGGTGACAGATGGTTTATCCCTAGCTGAAGCAATGCAGCGTTCTTTTACAGAAGCTAAAGAGCGTCAGCGAGATTTAGGAGCGATCGCAATTGATGCTACCGGTGCGATCGTTTGGGGAAAAACCTGTGAAATCTTGATTGCAGCTTATCATAATGGTGAGCACATAGGAGATACACTGGACTGGACTGGGGATGAACTCACTGGTTTTTCCAAGTAGAAACCTGACATAAATTCACCAAATGGTATTCACGTTCAGCGTTCTCGAAGAGTAGCATTAGCTCTAGAAAACCCTAATCTTGAAGTTCTAGAGCAACCTTCTTGGAAAATTTCACAGTAAAATCTGCCCCGACAATTGCCAATTCTTGAGTCAGAGGAAACACAACAATGGAACGTCGTAAATTTTTAGGATGGGTTGGAGTTGGCGTAATGGCAAGTTCCCTGCCAGTAGTCATCGCCGCCTGTAGTGGTGCAGATGAAACAGCGGCGGATGATCAATCAACCGATGCACAAGCAACTGGTGAATCAACCTCAGTAGCTGCTGATTCCACCGTGCGAGAGGATGGATTTCAATCTTTTGGCACAATAGAAGAATTAGACGAAAAAGTCACAATTTTGGACAAAGAAGCGGGGGTTTTGGTACTGCGTAATCCAGAAAATAAGCAAATCTCAGCAGTAAACCCCAAATGCCCCCATCAAGGTTGTATTGTCAAGTGGGATGCCGAGGAGAAATATTTAGATTGTCCCTGTCACGGTTCTAAGTTTGATGCCGCTGGTGGATTACTCGAAGGACCTGCCACTGAAGACTTGTCAATTTACGAAGTTAAAGAAGAAGACGATTTAGTTCTAGTGAAATTAAGTTAGAGGAAGAAGGGAGGAGGCAGGAGGCAGGAGGCAGGAGGCAGGAGGCAGGAGGGAGATGGGGGAGACAAGGGAGACAAGGAAGATATTCCCAAATGACAAACGACAAATGACAAATGACAAACGACAAACAACAAACAACAAATGACAAACAACAAACAACAAATGACCAATAACAAATGAAAATCACCAAACTCTGTGCCTTTTCTTTAGGTATTTTCTGTTTGTGCTCTTTCCCAGCTTGTGCTCACCCTCTTCCGACTATTCCTCAGAATGAGCAGCAACAGCTAAACCAAAAAGAGATATTGGAAGAACTCGCTAAGGCAGATGTGGTGTATTTGGGGGAAACTCACAACAGTGAGTTAGATCATGAAGCTCAACTGGAAATCTTGCAAGCACTTTACCAGGACAACCAAAAAATTGCACTGGGGATGGAGATGTTTCAACGACCTTTTCAGGAGAAGATTGATCAGTACCTAGCCGGGGAAATCACTGAAGCTGAGTTAATCGAGCAAACTGAATATGAGCAGCGTTGGGGTTTTCCTTGGGAATACTATGCTCCCCTCCTCCGCTTTGCCAAAGCTAAGCAACTGAAAGTTTTAGCTTTGAATACTCCCGCTGAAGTCACTCGCAAAGTTGCTCGTCAAGGTTTAGCCAGTCTTACTACTGATGAGCAGCAATATATTCCACCTCTGTCGGAAATCCGTACAGATAATGCCAGCTACCGTGAGATGATTCAGAAAGTCTATGAAGCTCATGCTCATGCAGGACATGGTAACAGTGATAGCTTTGAGCGATTTTTCACTGCTCAAGTGTTGTGGGATGAAACCATGGCTCAGAAGATTGCCCAATTTTACCAAGCTAACTCAGACTACCAAGTAGTTGTTGTTGCTGGTAGGGGTCATGTTGCTTATGGCTATGGCATACCTAGCCGGGTAGAAAGGCGGATTGAGGATAATCAATTTGTGCAGCGTTCAGTTTTGTTTGGGGTTGCGACTGATGAGCCATCTGAGCAAGAGGAGAGCATAGCAGATTACTTTTGGCAACATCAATAAGTTATTGACATCTGGCACTACCTTCTACCTCCTGACTTGAAAGAGACGCGGAGACGCGGGGACGCGGGGACGCGGAGAGAGGGACTTTCCTGCCTCGGAGCCTCTTCAGAGTATATTAAACATAAACACAGAAAATATGTTAGCTATAAGAAAAAAGTCATGGTTGCAAGCTCTAACGTCAAACAACTAATTAAAATCCTGATTGGTGCAGCATGGATAGACGGCAAAGTGCAGATAGAGGAGAGGGAATATCTCCATCGAGTGGCAAAGCAAGCAGAAGTTGCTGATGATCCTGAGATTCAGCCGTTATTGAATGAGCTAAGAGCTGTATCAATTGACGAGTGCTATAAGTGGATAGAGGAGTATCTGGGAGATTGCCCTAGTCAGGAAGACTATCAGCAGATGATAGAAGCGCTAAGTGCCTTAATTTATAGTGATGGTGAAGTTGACACTGAAGAAGCCAAACTGCTGAATCGCTTGGAACTTCTCAATCCAGCTAACGATTCGCCCAAGTCTGCTTCCAACAAAGTCCTCAAAACTATCCAAAATCTCTACCGCCGATGGATTGACAAGCAAAGCTAATGCTTTGAAGGCAGGAGGCAGGAGGCAGAAGGCAGGAGGCAGGAGGCAGAAGGCAGAAGGCAGGAGGCAGGAGGCAGAAGGCAGGAGGCAGAAGGCAGTCCCTATGAAACAAATTTTTTCACTCACCACTATGCATGAAAATCTTTCTCTCCGCGTCTCCGTGTCTCCGCGTCCCCGCGTCTCCGCGTCCCCGCGTCCCCGCGTCTCCGTGTCCCCGCGTCTCCGCGTCTTCTTTCAAGTCAGGAGGGAAAAGATTGACAGGTAAAGGTTTGCGGCTTGGGGCATTAGCTTATCCAATAGCCTTATTCTTGAATCAGGGCGAACGACGGGACTCGAACCCGCGAATGGTGGAACCACAATCCACTGCCTTAACCACTTGGCTACGCTCGCCATTGCATTTTAGATTGTAACATTAGCCCTGCTGGTTGATCTACTATTTTGATTCAATTCATCAGGAACTCTAGTATATCAGGATGTAGTAATAGCTATGTAGGCAGTAAAGAAGTATAATGAGAGTTTTACAAGTTTTGGCGGTGCTTGGTGGATTAGCTCTAGTAGGACTAGGAGCTGCAATGGCAGTAACTAATCCTCGGCAGGATGGCTATGATGAGTATGCTGTTGAGAAATTGAGTACCTATCTCAAAGAAGAAGCATGTAGCCAAGTACCTAAACTTCCTCAAGTTGAGGAATTTCTCCAGCGTCAATGCAAGTCCCTCGTTGACACGGCACGTCCCCAAATTAAGCAAGTTCTTTCTGAGAAGACAGAACGCCAGAACTTTCTTCTGTTCAGCATTTATCGCACCGACTTAAATATTAGTCCCTCACTGCCTGCTTATCATGTGGAAACGGTGGGAGTTTTTCAGAAGTTTTACATCTACCAGTTAGAAGAGCAGGGAGGGGGGGAGTAAAGGTGTGGGGAGTGTGGGGAGTGTGGGGAGTGTGGGAAGATGGAGATAGGGGTGAGCGAAAAAAAGGGTGGGGAGCTGAGGGAGCTGAGGAAGCTGAGGAAGCTGAGGGAGAAGAGATAACTTATAATTTTTGGACACTTAGCTAGGAAATCCCACCCAAAATTTCGTTCACCCTGGAGATAGGTAAAGACGAAAATCTGTTCCGCAGTTTTAGTTGTGTCACGCCACTACGATAGGTACATTTTTTATGAGAAAATTACCTAACACCCATTGGTGACAAGTTAAGGTAAAGATGTAGTTGTCAAGGGAGCAGAGGAGCGGAGGAGCAGAGGAGCAGAGGAGCAGAGGAGCAGAGGAGCAGAGGAGCAGAGGAGCAGAGGAGCAGAGGAGCAGAGGAGCGGAGGAAGAAGAATACAATTTTCCTTAACCCTTGGTGTATTTCCATATATAGGTTTTTTTTAGAACTACTACGCCATATATGGGAGTTGACAAAATGCACGACCTTTTAACTTGTCACCATTGCCTAAAACCTAACACCTAAAACCTAAAACCTAACACCTAACACCTATGAGTTACTGTGTCGCTCCTGGATGTTTTGCTCCTGAAAATCCGGACTCAGGCTTCTATTGTCTCAGTTGTGGTTCTCAATTATTGCTGAGGCAGAGATATCGTGGGGTTAGTCCGATTGGTAGCGGTGGCTTTGGTAGAACTTTTTTGGCAGTAGATGAAGATATTCCTGGTAAACCTTCCTGTGTCATTAAACAATTTGCTTTTCCCAGCAACGGTGGTTTAATCTTAGGCAAAGCAGGTGAATTATTTCGCCAAGAAGCAGAACGTCTTGAGCAGTTGGGAGAACATCCACAAGTCCCAAAGCTTTTAGCTTACTTTGAACAAAATCAGCAATTGTATCTAGTGCAAGAGTTGATTGAGGGACAGGATTTGGAAAAAGAATTGCAGCAGGTAGGACAGTTTGGAGAAAAGCAAATTTGGGAACTACTCAGGGATTTGCTACCAGTACTCCAGTATATCCATGATCGCCAAGTAATCCACCGAGATATCAAACCAGCTAATATTATCCACCGTCGCAGTGATGGTAAGCCAGTACTAATTGATTTTGGGGTAGCTAAACTGCTCAGTACTACTGCTTTGCAACGTACTGGTACGACAGTGGGAACTATTGAATATATGGCACCAGAGCAAATCAAAGGCAAAGTTTTCCCTGCAAGTGACCTTTATAGTTTAGGAGTGAGCTGCATCCACTTGCTCACAGGCATTGCTCCTAGCGATATGTTTGATATTATGCATAATTGTTGGGCATGGCGGCACCATTTACCTGGTGGTAAAGTAGTGAGCGATCGCTTAGGTCTTGTTCTGGATAAATTACTGGAAAATACCATTTCTGAGCGTTATCAGTCGGCTCATGAAGTTTTGCAAGGGGTTAATCAACAAACAACAGTAGTTAAGCCAGTAATTCCTACTAGTGCAAGAAAGCCGGAGGAACCCACCCCTAACCCCTCCCAGGAGGGGAATTGGAGGCAGGAGAGAAAAGCACTTACTACACCAGTTTTATCAGAGATTGACTATAGTGAACTGCGGAATTTGTTAGCTAGAAAAAAATGGCAGGAGGCAGATAATAAAACCTGGGATTTACTGTGCCAAGTTTTAGGAAGACGAGCCGGTTATTACCTCCAAACTGCTGATATTAAAAACTTCCCCTGTGAGGATTTATTAATCATTGATCAACTTTGGAGCAAATACAGTGAAGGACGTTTTGGCTTCACTGCCCAGAAACGGATTTATAAAGAAGTTGAGGGCGATTATCCCAGTTTTTGCGATCGCGTAGGTTGGTCACTGCACAATTCTAATCCCCTGCCATCAAGGTCTACTTTCAAGCTGCGTTTACCTTTCACTCAAACTCCACAAATGCCTGTAGGACATTTCCCGACCCGCCAATGGGCCGGGGGTTACTACTGGTGGCGTCACGCTGGAACTTTAGCAGCTAAACTAGAACAATGTGGCAATCTTAGGAAAAATATTAATTATTAGTAGCTTATGTCCATCACGTCACGGAGTATGCAAAAGCTGCTGCGGGAGAATATATCGGGGGGTGAGCCCCTCGAAGTGTCCCTTGAGCAGGCTAAAGAACTGGCTGAAGACTTGGTGGCACGGGTTGAGTCTTGGGCTGGCGTAGAGCGAAATGATAAGTGCCACCATTACCATCGCTCCCCAGGAGCCAATCCGCCAACCGACTCCCTGTGCTGTTGTATTTTGTTAGAGGAATCGAATGAACGCTGGTATCGCCATCAGACCCATTTACATTTGCGGAGGAGCCCTGAGCAACAGCTTTGGGTAGAGTTGGGAGGGGAGCGATCGCCTGCCCCCATTTCCGATCTTGGCGAGGTGGTTGCCCTGGTTCAAGCATTTCAGCAGCGGGTTAACAAGCAAAAAGCCCAAGCTGCCAAGCGCCAGAAACAGAAAGACCTCAAAGTGCAAGCCATCGTCGCTCAGGTGCGCAAAATTGCCAAGGAAGATAAATTTGACTTTGCCACCGAGGTGGATAGCGTTAAACTTAAGCTGATTATTTGCCTATCTGACAACGACTACTTTGCTATTTTGATTCCCTTTAACCAGTTCAAAACGGTGTTACCCAAACTGCGCACCGCGATTCAAGCTCTCCGGGAGACCTACAACAGCGGCGTTCGCTTTAAAACCCATCTCAAACGAGGCTATCGCCGTTCTGACTGGATTCGTCATCAGGACTTGTAGAAAAAGGCAGTCCCGGTGAAAAAATTTTTTCACCATCATGCATAAAAATCCATCTCGACCCGTCCCCGCGTCCCCGCGTCCCCGCGTCCCCGCGTCTCTTTTCAAGGCAGAAGAACATGATCCGTATTGATGCTCACGAACTCTATCAAGTCTTGGAACTAACCCCATCGGAGCAAAATATCCTCCTGGTGGGGAAGCATGGTATTGGTAAGTCGGAAATTATTAGCCATTTCTACCACCAGCGCCAGAAGCTGCCCGTTATCCCCTTCTTTTTAGGACAAATGAGCGATCCGGGGGATTTGATTGGCTTGTTGCATAAAGATGAGGAAACAGGTCGTTCGGTTTTTTTGCCTCCCTACTGGTGGCCCGCCCCGGATCAAGCGGTGGTGCTCTTTCTGGATGAGCTTAACCGTGCTCGTCCCGAGATTTTGCAGGCAGTTCAAGACCTGACCCTCAACAAAACCTTGGCAGGCAAAGCTTTACCCCCCGGCAGTATTGTAATTGCTGCTGTTAATGCGGGGGAAGAATATCAACTAACGGAACTTGATCCAGCCTTGGTGTCGCGGTTTAATCTCTACGAATTTGCGCCGACGGTGGAAGATTGGTTGCTCTGGGCAGCGGAGCAGGATGTGGATTCACGGGTACTTACGTTTATTCAACAGCATCCGGAGCATCTTGATGGGGACAATCCTGACGCGGATACGGCGATCGCTAGGGCAGGCTTAGTCAAAACCCCCGATCGCCGCGCCTGGGCAAAAGTATCTGATTTTGTGGGCAACCACAAAGAGCTAGAAGATATTCACTTTAAACTGATTGCAGGTATGGTGGGCAGTCGAGCCAGTCTAGCCTTCCGCCAAAGCCTAGCCAGCCAAAGGGGTTTGAGTCCCGAGCAACTCCTCTTACAATTTGCCAAACATCGTAGCAAGCTCAAAAACCTAGAAATTCACGACTTTGCTAGCCTAAATGAACAGGTCTTACTCTGGCTCAATGTAGGGCACTGTCCCGAAAAGCGTGCCGATAGTGCTCGGAAGAATCTGTTGAACTATCTCCAGTATCTCCGTAAAGCCAAACAACAGGAAGCGATCGCTCATTTTTCCTCCCTGGTTCAAAGCCCCAAATTTAGCGATGCTATGGGGTTTGTCGCCGAATCTATGGATCTGATTGATTTTTTGTCTGAGTATTTGGAAGCGATTAAGGTATAGCAGTTGCCAAGGCGATTAGGACAACGCCAAATGCTGCCACCCTTATATCAAGTTCGGATAATCACTTATAATTCCCTTCTCCCTTCCAACTTTCTTCCTTCCCTTCTCCCTTCCAACTTTCTTCCTTCCCTTCTGCCTTCTGCCTTCTGCCTCCTGCCTTCTGCCTTCTGCCTTCTGCCTTTTGCTATATGAAGACCTTTGCTCGTCACCGTATTGCTCGTATTGTGGAAAAGTGGCTGCTCGTTGAGCCACTGTTGCTCGCCACCTGGACGAGTCATGCCTTGGTCTCTGAGCCCCGCATTCAAACTATTCGTGTTCAACGGGGTCGGATCGAGTACAATCCGAGTTTTATTGAGCAGTTAAGCGATCGCCTCCTTGAAGCCACCTTGCGCTTTGAAGCACTGCGCATTCTCTTGAAACACCCCTACAGTCGCCGTCAAGCTCACTCGGCGATTAGCTATGATGCCAGCAATTTAACACTACAGGAATATTTGCAAACCGAACTGCCGTTTCCTCGGGCGCGGGATGTATTTGGCGATCGCAGCTACGATCAACAATTCCTTGAGTTCTACTACCATCAACTGCTAGACCAACAGCCCCCCCCAGAAGCAACCTCCAGTCCAGATGGGACGGCATCCGGAGCAGGGAAAGCAGGGGGGATGGGGACAGGGGAAGCTGCACCTGCGTCTGGGTCTACTGAATCTGAATCCTCTGAAGCCGAATTGGCAACTGCAACGACTTCAACTCCCAGCGATAGCCCAACGGATCTACTATTAGTCTATACCGACTCAACTCTCAGCGGTGTCGAAAATACAGACCAGTGGGATCAAGACGAATTGTTGAGCGATCGCCTGGATGAGCTAGTGAAAACTGCCCAAGCCAATAACAGTTGGGGTAGCATTGGGGGCAAATTGCGGGAACAGATTTTGGCAAATCTGCACCCTAAGCTGGACTATCGGGCAGTTTTGCGCAAGTTTCGCACCTCTATCCTTAGCCAACAGCGACGGCTAACCCGTATGAAGCCAAATCGCCGTTATGGGTTCACCTATATGGGCAGCCGTCGTGACTTTACAACCCGACTGCTGTTTGCTATTGATGTTAGCGGTTCGATGGGCACGGAAGAGCTTCGGCAAGGATTTTCGGTGGTTAACCGCTTTTTTAACTACGGTGTGCCCACAATCGATGTAATTCAATTTGATGCACAGCTCACCACTGACGTTATGACCTTCCGTCGTGCCCAGCGGGAAGTTGAATTAACAGGACGAGGCGGAACCAATTTTGCCCCTATCCTGGCTTATCTTGATGATCACCGGGATTACGATGGCTTGATTATCTATACCGATGGCTATGCTCCTTGCCCCAAACCGCCCCAGAATCGTCGCACTCGTATCTTGTGGTTGTTTGTTAGCGAGGAAAATTACCGGAGTTGCTATCCCAAATTACAGCACATCGGGCAAGGGGCTTATCTTAAAACCAATGCCCCTATCCCTAAGTCAGCATTAAGTTAAAATAAAAAACATGTATTAATCATCAAGCCTAGAGGAAGAATAGAATGAGGCTCTCTAAGCAGTTAGAAAACGTTTCCAAAGCGATAATTTGCCTCTACAGAGAGCTATTTGACGAAAGCCCTTCACCCATGAAGCTTCAGAAGCTTTGCTACTATGCTCAGGGATACTCCCTAGCGGAGAAAGAGGAGTTATTTCCTGAGGATTTTCAGGCTTGGCAGCATGGCCCAGTTATACCAGAGCTTTATTATCAATATCAACATTTTCAATGGAGACAAATTAGTGATGATATTGAGCCTCCAAAGTGCGATTCCCTAGAATTTTTACGGGATATAGTTTCTGCCTACGGACGTTATGATGGTGCAGCACTGAGTACTATGACCCATAGAGAGCAACCATGGTTCGAGGCTAGAGGGGATTTGGGCGAGTTAGAAGGCAGTACAGAAATCATCTCTAAAGATGCACTCCGCAGTTACTTCACATCCAGATTGAAGGTACATGCCTAAGAATAAATAGGGTTTGCTGAATAAGTCCATTGATCCGGGTTTTGAAGTAATAAGTAATAAGCAGTAGTAGGACTTCAGTCCAAAAAGAAGCAAAGCAACATAATCATGATTTACAGCAGTTTGCTCTGCTATGGGGTACATTTTTATCCCCCTAAATCCCCCTTAGAAAGGGGGACTTTTGTCTATCGACTGTACTTTGTTAGAGCGCAAAGTGCTGTATCTGAATGGAATAATCTGTCTCTCATGAATGATGAAGACATTGATTACAGCATTATTCCTGAAGCCCTACTGCAAGAACTAGCCTTAGGTAATGAGTTGTATATTGCCACTTCTGCCCTGGTAGAACTTTGGATGCGTGAGAATAGTGCAGTTGCCCGAATCGCCTGGGAAATTCTGTCAACATCTCATGGAGATCTTTATCTACAAGCTACTGCTTTAAGTGCCTTATTTAGTACTGACAAGGAGAAAGCACTGCACTATATGTCAGAAAAGGTGGTAGATTGTGAGCCATTACTCTTAAATGAGATAATGAAATTGATAATAGACAGTCCTTCAGATTTTGTCCCTAGCTCTACTTCTAAGATATTTCAGACAACTATCGAACGTTTGACAAATCTAAGGAATGAGCAAGGGTTTATTGAGCCAGACGTACAGCAGGAGCTTATACAGCTTTACAATGCTAGTGCGCTATCAGGAATTAAATAAGCACAGTTTCCTAGATATGCATTTGGCAGGGTTTTGGTTGGTAGTTGTCTATGCACTGTGGGGAAGAGCCGTTTTGAGCAAACCGTGAAATCCCTGTAGGGACGTTTCATGAAACGTCCCTACAATTTGGGCATAGCGGGTATATCGATACCGGATTTGGTATAACTCAGATCTTGCACCAAGTCGAAAACTGACTTGTGAAGGGAGGCAACAGGCAACAGGCAACAGTGATAAGATTTGACGGTTTCAGTATATTTGTACTGGTGCAAGATGTGAGTATAAGATCACAGACTTCGTACTTGGAACAAATAATCGGCAATTCATGGCTGATCTGGCAATGGGGGTAATAATACCTTAAGCTGAGTTTTTAGGAGATCTAGCTCTGAGTTGATAATTGTCCACAAGATGTCTTGATCGACTTCATCGTAACGATGGATAACGATGTTGCGTAAACCAACAATACGCTGCCAGTCGATAGCTGGATGAGTTTGTCGAAAGTCCTCAGATATCCTGCGGGCAGCTTCTCCTAGAATTTCAAATTGTCGTTCTACTGCACTGACTGTGCGCATGTCATTGAGATAAGCTTCAAAGGAAAGATTTTCTGTGAAAGCTTGGATGTATTGAATTGCTTGAACCATATCCCAAACCGATGCAATATCACGATTACTCGACTGCATAAACAACCTCATGGGTACTTAAGATTTCATGCCGTCGATAGGGATTTTTCAGATACTTTTTGTTGACTAGATCCACTTTACGACCAAATAAGGTTTCTATCTCTTCTTGCATTGTTAGAAGAGTATCCAAAGTCAAGTGGTGCTCAGTGGGAAAGGCAACAAGCACATCAATATCACTATCAGAGTGGAAGTCTTCGCGAAGGACAGAGCCGAAGATAGCAAATTCGATAATATTCCAGCGCTGGCAAAAATCAGTAATTTGAGCAGGAGATGCCTTGATTCGCTCAGCTACTAAGTTTTGCAATTCAGCTATCATTACTCACCTCCTCCAAAATTAATAGATAATTTCAATATCTATAATACACATGCTTCGGTGCGATCGTGTTCGTATTAGGTTAAAATAGAAGAATATGAATTACCATAAAAGCAGTCAGCCTCTAGAATAAATTTTACGTATTGAGTTCATTAAGGGGTAAGTTGCTGGCTGCAAGCTAAACCTAGGCTATGAATAGAGGTAGCTTGGGTAGAGCGATCGCACCTACAATATGAGCAAAAATAATAAAAACACTCCTATTCTTCCGGAATGTTTACCTATAATAAAGTAATTAAGGGAGTATATATTGTTCCACAAATACCCCCTATGAAAGCTAGTGAGGTTCTGAGGAGATATAGGAACGGTGAAAGAGACTTTAGTCGCGTGAGTCTCAGGGGTGAGTCTTTTAAAAGTGAGAACCTTGCTGGCGCAGATTTTAGTGAGGCGGATATCCGAGGGGCTAATTTTACTAATGCTTGCCTCAGAGGTGCTAAGTTCTGTGGAACGAAGGCTGGATTGCAGCGCAGATGGACAACTGTTTTAGTCATAGTCTGGTGTTTGCTGTCTGGAGTATCAGGAATTTTTTCAGCAGTAGCTGGCTATTTGGTATCATTTATACTCAATGATCTCAGATATGAAATTTTAGCAGGTTGGATAGCCGTAATAGTGGTTGTGGCTTTCATTGTTACCACTATCTACCAAGGTTCAAGGAAAGCAGTAGAAACAGTTGCCGTAATTGTTTCTGGAAATGTTATTGTTTCTGGAATTTTTGCACTTACTGAGGGTGTTGCTGGGCGACTTGGGGGAGGAGCGTTTGCTACGCCAACCACTGGAATCATTGCTGGTGTGGGAGCAATAATTGGGTATGTGATTGGAGTTGTGTCTGGGGTTACCTCTGGGTACTTGATTGGAGGAGTTGGAGGTTTAGCTGAAACTTTTATTGCTGCACTTGTTGTTGTGCTATTCACAGCTTCTATTGCAGTTGTTAATATCGCTAAGGCTACTCCAGGAGCTGGAGCTGTCACTGTTAGTATCTCTGTTATTATTATATTTCTTCATACTTGGATTAGTTGGCGCACCCTATCTGGGGATGAGAGGGACACTTGGATTTGTGCTGTTGCGATCGCTTTTGCCACAATGGGAGGTACTACTTTTAGAGGTGCTGACTTAACTGATGCTGACTTTACAGGAGCTAGACTTAAGAGTACAGATTTTAGAAAGGCTAATCTTACCCGTACTCGCTGGTACAATGCTAATAGACTTGACCGCGCTAGACCTGGAACAAGTTATTTGAGTAGTACACGAATTAGGGAATTAGTTAAAACGCTCCAGGGACAGGATCAAAAATTTGATGCTTTCTCCTTACGAGGGGTTAATCTACAGGGAGCGAATCTGACTGATTCTAGCTTCATTGGAGCTGATTTAAACAAAGCCAACCTGCAAGATGCTGACTTATCCAGAGCTAAACTGGTACAAACTCAATTAGATGAAGCTGATTTAACTGGTGCAACCCTCACCGGAGCGACAATTGAAGATTGGGGTATCACCAGTCATACCCCATTGCAGGGAGTTAGATGTCAGTATGTCTTTATGCGCTTACCTACTAAAGATGACCCTAACCCCCGCCGCAAACCGGATAACTGGGAAGAGGAGTTTAAGGATGGGGATTTTGCTGACTTTATTAAACCAATAGTTGATACCCTTGACCTTTACCATAACCAGGGAGTTGACCCTCGCGCAATCGCAATTTCCTTTAAGCAGTTAGCTGAAAATAATCCTGATGCAGAACTGGAGATTGTGGCGATGGAGAAACTAGGTAAGGATAAATTTTTACTTCGTGCAGCAACAGCACCTGAGGCTGACCATTCTCAGTTGAATGCTGAGTATTTTATCACTTATAACGAAATAAAAGCTTTGGCAGCAGTTGAGGTACAGGCGTTACTCGCTGAAAAAGATAGTCGCATTTCTAGTTTAGAGAATATGGTAGAAACAGCGCTAAAGCGTCCCGGTTTTTATGCACAAAACTATAACCATCAAGGAGATACTATGCCTGATAAAACTAGCAAGATTAGCATCAGTGGTGTAACTGGGAGCAAAATTAGTGGCGTGGCTGGGGGTGAAAGTACTGCTGTAGGTGGTGAGAATTTGACTGGTGTGGCTGGTGGTAATATCAGTGGTACTGTTACCAATACCATTAATCAACTCACTAAATCAGAATCCCCAGAAGCTCCAACTTTAGCGGATTTACTCAAGCAGCTACAAACTGCGATTGCATCTCAAGATTCTGGTTTGAGCGAGAAGGATAAACAGAAGGCACTGAAGCATTTAGATACTATCGGTAAATTAGGAGTAGACCGCAACAATTCTAATTTACAAGAAATGGCGGAGAATGCTCTGGATGCCTTACCCACAATTCTCAAGCGGGGAGCTGGGTTAATGGAATTCATTAAGACTCATTTTGATATTGAGCTTGATGAGATGCTGGAAAATATCCAGAGTATTTTGAACTTTACGTGATGTTAATTCAAAGTCCCCCAGAATTGGGGAATTTATGGGGCGAAGGAACACCTTTATTCTCCAGCAGATTTGATATTACGCTTTCGCAAACATTCTGCTGTTGGGTTTCGCTTTGCTCCACCCAACCTACCACTTTACGTGATCTAAGGTGATTTCCTCCGAAAAAATGTACCTATCGTAGGGTGCGTTAGCGAAGCGTAACGCACCACATCAGGGGTACAATCATTTTCAAAAATTGCCTAAATTCAAAAGCAACAAGTTGAACAATCCAATACAAGTATCGATTAGAGTTAAAGGAGGTTAACTTAGGATGAGTAGTGCTGTGATTGAGCTTCCGACAAAAGAAATTGCCGACTTCTGTAAACGCTGGCAAGTCACAGAATTTGCTCTCTTCGGTTCTGTCTTGCGCGATGACTTTCGCTCCGACAGTGATATAGATGTCATGGTAGAATTTGACCCAGAGGCTCACCCCACTTTCAGCAGTTTAGACCAGATGGAAGCAGAATTACAATCCATTTTTCACAGAGACGTTGACCTCGTTACTCGTCAGGGTATTGAAACTAGTCGTAACTATTTACGCCGTCACGAAATTCTGTCCTCCGCTCAGGTGATTTATGCAACGGGATTTTCAATTTCTGCTTGATATGCTGCAATCTGCCGAACTGATTAGAAGCTATACTGCTCAATGTTCAAAAAGTGAGTTCGTCAACAATGTACAGCTTCAAGATTCAGTTATTCGACGGTTATTGGTAATCGCTGAAAATAAATCACAAACCTATACATATCAAGGGTTTGATACTGTTTGGCAGCCCAAAAAATGGCAAGGTTATAGGATCTTTTGGCTCAAAATCCTTGCACTATTGAATCAAATTGAGCAAAAATCTCGTACTTTCACTCCCGGAATCCCTAATCAACTCTTCACTCATTACTTATTCAACAGACCCTAACTACTGTGACATAGTCCCAGATGCCCGACTTCTTGAAGAAGTCGGGCATCTCAAACCGTTAGCGATCGCATCTCAAGATTCTGGTTTGAGTGAGAAGGATAAACAGAAGGCACTGAAACATTAGAATTGGGGGATTTAAGGGGCGAAGGAACACCTTTTTTCTCCAGCGGATTTGATATTAAACTTTCGCAAACACTCTACTGTTGGGTTTCGCTTTGCTCCACCCAACCTACTAACACTAATACTACCTACCACCTAATACCCATTGGTGACAAGTTAAGGTAAAGATGTCTTTGTCAAGGGAGCTGAGGAGCTGAGGAGCTGAGGAGCTGAGGAGCTGAGGAGCTGAGGAGCTGAGGAGCTGAGGTGCGGAGGTGCGGAGGAGCGGAGGAGCTGAGGAGCTGAGGAGCTGAGGAGCTGAGGAAGAAGAATACAATTTTCTTTAACCCTTGTGTCTTTCCCTCTATAGGA
>JAAHHL010000490.1 GCA_010672185.1 Caldora sp. SIO3E6
TTTGCCATCCGATGATCAATAGAACAATGGTTAATGGAGAGTCAGCAGCTAATATTCCTGATATCCAGACGCAGAAATAAGGCAACAAGCTGGATTTTTAATGAGTCAGGTCATGTCTGAATGTACTCCCACACTCAGGTACTACTGGACGCTCACACAGGGTTTCGAGTTCGCAGACCTTAGCTCCTTGTGCCAAAACCACTTTTGCATCCGGACAGGGCTGAGGCGGACTATGACCATCCCAAGAATGACAAGGAGGAGTACCGTCTCCCTTGACCCTGACATTGTACATCATACCTTGATCTTCATGGATCAAAATGTGGCAGTGAATGACGTAAACGCCATTGTAGTCCAGGAAGTGGTTGCGAGTGGTAATTATTTTATCCTTAGGGAGCGCAATGACATCCCACCAGCGCCAGTTAGTGGCATCATCAGGTCCGTTGGGGTCAACTTTATCCCCAACAATTTGGAAGGGATTAACGTGAATGTGATAGGGATGAAAGGCACCGGACTTCGTGGTCAATTCCCACTGTTCAGCAGTATTTAAACCTACTTCAACGTTAACGCAATCTCCACTATACAACTGCTCATTAATCTTGTAACTCTTGGGACCTGCAGGCGCTTGGCGTGAAAAGGCAAATTTGCGTGGACAAATCTTGCCATTTTCGTCCCGATTGCTCAACATTTCATCGGTAATAGGAGCTAAATAAGGATAGGGTTCAAAAGAACCGGGCACAAGAGCAGGAATTTCATCACCGACATCGGTTCCTTGGACATGAATATAGGCCAAAATCTGGATTTTAGTAGATCTTCCTTGTCCTTGGCTAACACTTTTGAGCAGCTTGTACCAACCCGGTTCTAGTTTGACGAGAAAATCAGCTCGATTACCAGGGGCAAATTCCCAGCCAGTGCGCTGAGGTTGACGTTGATTGTTCGGTCCGATGGGCTCAGGAGGTTTACCATAAAATGAAATTCCATCCACCGCTACCAGGTACATATCTTGCAGCTCTTCGGTGCTGTAGAATGTGCTTTGATCATCTGGTCCAGTTGCTTTGCACAGACGAAGGTTGAGTAAACCCCGAGGAGTAGCAGTCGCATTCACGAAGCGCCAACGTTCCATTCGACCTGTTCGCATTTCCAGGGTAGGCTGATACTTACCATTGACCAAGAAGTCTCCCTTGACACCGAAAAAGGGGTCAACAGCACCCCGTTTACCCTGGTTAAAAATATTGGTGCTGGCATAAACATCGCCGTCTTTACCACCGACTATTTCCTGCAAAACCCAAACTTTGTCTTCAGTGGCAGCTACCATGTTCAATTCTTCATTCGGTTCTCGAATTAGAATAGTCCCCACCATACCATTGGAGACTTGCAATGCAGTAGAACCGTGGTTATGGGCGTGATACCAGTGGGTGCCAGGGGCATGAAAATCCGGTAACCAAACACACCATTTGTGCTCTTCTCCTGGATTGAGGGTATAAAGCACATCGTCGGAGGAAAGCACGGGTTGGTCATCAATGCAATAGGTAGAGGGAGAAACGTGCAATCCATGAAAGTGTAGATTGGTGGAGTTGAAACATCGAGGATAGTTCATTTCACGATCACAACGTGGATTCCCCTCCAAAGTGTTATGCAAGTTAATGCTGATCAAATCTCCTGGATCGAGGAGGATTGTCGGACCAGGAATCATTTGGCTGAAGCTACGCCCATCTACAGTCTGAGTCTGATTGCCACGACGGTAGGTAAACTGTGTCTCTTCTACTCGCATAGAGAGGCTGGCAGTTTTATAGGTGTTACCCGGTTGTGACTGGGAGGCAACAACTGGCGGTTGGGTGAAGGCTTCGTAAAAACTAGTTGAACTCGGCGATGAACTATCAGCTGGCTCTGATTGCTCTGCTGCCTTCGCGGAGGCAGGTGTTGCAAGGGCGGCAGCAGTTACAGTTACAGAACCTATTTCCAGCAAGCGACGACGACTCCATCCAGTTTTAGGTATATCAGAATCTTGAGAAGATTTTTGGGATGGGGTTTGAGTTGGGTCGGTCATTAGAATGTTCTCCTCATTCCTATCCTCATATTCTGACCTGCCAAAATCAGTAATTTTAATTATTTTTACTTATTGTAATAGTTGTGGGCAGGTGAGTCTTTTTACTCTCGAGAAAAACGCTTAAAGCTAATGGCTAATAGCTAATAGCTAATGGCTAATAGCTAATGGCTAATGGCTAATTGCCCCTACTGCTCCCCAAAGTGTTTCTCCCATTTAATTGGGGGCGCGAAGCACTCCTCAGGAGCTCTTGCTGAAACTAAAATCACACATTTGGGGCTGAATTCCTTGATATTACTAGTTTCTGACTTCTTTTTCGGCGATTCCATCAATTTTGAATTTTGTTTGCGTAGCATGGTGAGCAAAGCTCGGCAAATTTTGAATTTTGAATTCGCCGTTAGGCGCTTATTACTTTTTCAGCAAACCCCAATTAGTGGTGGGTACAAGCTCCCACCACTAATTGTCTTTAATTTTGAATTGATAATTTTGAATTTTGAATTGTTTTGACTTTTTGTATCGCATGTCCTAGGAAGAGATATCGCCAATGTTAATTTTTTCAGCTGTGCCTATGCTGATTGTAGTATTGCGATCGCCACTTTTATCGCCAACATTAATCTTATTGTTGTCACCACTGATATCACCAATCTGACTAATCCTTTCCTGGGCTTCTTTTTTAACCTTATCCCATCCTTGTTGAGGCATACCCTTACCCCCGTGGAGTAGTGCCACCGGGAAATCTTCTGTGGCAAAGTCAAAGAAGGGGGTTTGCTCAGCTTGACAGAGTTGCTTGGCACTATCGGGAACAGTTTTTCCTAGATAGTTCATCAAATTAGAAACCGTTACCACCTGATCTCCTGGTTGATTACCTGCACCTTGTAAAGCTTCCAGGAAATGGAAGGTGTAGATGCTCATGGTATCATCTGGGCGAATCCAAGATTGTTGTTCTCCTGTAGATGAAGTAAATACTGCTCTTCCTGTACCTTGTTTTAGTTTGTCGATTAATTCTTTAGGCAAGGCAGTAGGGAGAAAATTACCGGGTAATTTTAGGTGTTTTTTCCCAGCGTTGGAGGGCAAAGCATTTGGATAGCATACATCAGGCTTCGTTGATGAATTATCGCCCAAATGCTTTGCCCCTACATTAGATGTTGCTGTAGCCATCCCGGCGGCATGGCAACTATCGATAATTACGAGTAATCTTTGGGCTGGGATTTGTTGCAGTACTTCTGTAAATGTGTCGGCTGGTAAAGCGGAGTTGGGAATATCAAAAGGTTCGACATCGTGGGGAATTAGGTAGTATTTTCCGGTAGCATTGTCTAACCAACCATGACCGGAATAGTAAACTAAGACAGTAGCTTCTGAGTCGGCGGCGGCTTGTTGTTGGAGCCAGTTTAAGTTAGATAATATGGATTCTTTGGTTGCGATCGCATCGTTGAGTAGACGTAGATGTTGTTCATCATCGCTGTAGCCACATAAGTTAGGGTCTGTGAGGAGAGATTTGAGGGCTAGAGTATCTTTGACTGTAACAGGAAGTGACCATTGAGGGTAAGCAGATTCGCCGACACCAATAAGTAAGGCATAGTTGTGGGAGAGGGTGTTAGGCATGGTAAGTTTTGGTGTTGGTCTATAATATTGACAGCGTTCTTGGATGGTGTTTAGTGCTATGAGAACTTGGTTGAGAGTAGCTCCACTATTTGCTGTAACAAAGTTATTATCCTGCAGTTTTTTAATTAGTTCAGGAATGGCAGTATCAGAGCCAATTTTTCCTAGAGCTTCTGCCGCTCTCCTACGTACATCATAGTTAGAGTCTTCTAGGGAATTAATTAGTTCAGGAATGGCAGTATCAGAGCCAATTTTTCCCAGAGCTTCTGCCGCTCTCCTACGCACATCATAGTCGAAGTGTTTTAGTAGGGCATTAATTAAAGCAGGAACCGCAGCATCCGAGCCAATTTTTCCTAGAGCCTCTGCCGCTTTCCTGCGCACATCATATTCAGAGTATTCTAGGGCATTAATTAGAGCAGGAACCGCAGCGTCCGAGCCAATTTCACCTAGAGCCTCTGCCGCTCTCCTGCGCACATCATATTCAGAGTATTCTAGGGCATTAATTAGAGCAGGAATTGAAGCATCCGAACCAATTTCACCTAGAGCCTCTGCCGCACTACTACGCACATCATAGTCGAAGTGTTTTAGTAGAGCCTTAATTAAGGCAGAAACCGCAGCATGTGAACCAATTTCACCTAGAGCCTTTACCGCCCCCTCACGCACAGAAAAGTTGGAGTCTTTTAGGGCACTCATTAAGGCAGGAACCGCAGCATCCGAGCCAATTTTTCCTAGAGCCTCTGCTGCTCTCCCACACACAGAAGAGTTGGAGTCTTCTAGGGCATTAATTAAGGCAGGAACCGCAGCATCCGAGCCAATTTTTCCTAGAGCCTCTGCTGCTCTCCCACGCACAGAAGAGTTGGAGTCTTCTAGGGCATTAATTAAGGTAGGAACCGCAGCATCCGAGCCAATTTTTCCTAGAGTCTCTGCCGCCATCCAACGCACGATAGACTCGGAGTCTTTTAGGGTATTAATTAAGATAGTAACGGCAGCATGTGAACCAATTTTTCCTAGGGTCTCTACCGCCATCCAGCGCACATCATAGTCGGAGTCTTTTAGGGCATTAATTAAGATAGTAACGGCAGCATGTGAACCAATTTTTCCTAGAGCCTCTACTGCTATCCTGCGCACAAAAGAGTCGGAGTATTTTAGGGTATTAATGAGGGCAGGAATTGCAGCATCCGAGCCAATTTCACCTAGAGCCTCTACCGCCATCCTACGCACCTCGGAGTCGGAGTGTTCTAGGGCATTAATTAGAGCAGGGATTGCAGCATCTGAGCCAATTTTTCCTAGAGCCTCTACCGCCATCCTACGCACCTCAAAGTCGGAGTGTTCTAAGGCATTAATTAGAGCAAGAACCGCAGCATCTGAGCCAATTTTTCCCAGAGCATTTACTGCATTCCAGCGCACATGAGAGTTGGAGTCTTCTATGGCACTAGTTAAGGCAGGAATAGCTTCATCAGACTTTGTTGCCCCCGCCAGCTCAACTTTAAGCAACCGAGGCAGTTGTAACCCAACCACCAAACTTACAGTTTCCTCCTGCAATTTACCTTTAACCTCTCCTGCCAACCTAGCACCTAAGAGCCAATCTACCTCCAAAGCCAACTTAACCACCCGCACCGCCTGCACCTGATCCTCCAGCAACTCCATCATTAGTGCTAAAGGCTCAGTCCATTTGAGATAATTTAAATAGTCCCACTTCAACTGTTGATCACTGAGACTTGTCAATCGCTGCAACAAGCTCTCTGCCGTATAGTACTCCAGAAGCAACTGATGGCAAAACCCAATTTGATTACTACCTGGATCAACTTGAATTAGGTGATAGTCGAGTAAATCTTGCAACCAGCGACGAGCATTATCATCGGGAGAATCTACCTTTCCTCGCAAAAATTCAGTTAGTTTTACTTTAGCTTCCTGCCGGGGAATGGCAACCATTAGCTCCGTCTTGGATTTCCCCTGAGTCATTACCCAAGCTAAATGTTGCAATAAATCCTGCCACCAATCCCGTGATTCTCTATAAGTGCAGACACCTTGCTTAAGCTGATAGTCATAAATCTCGGTAAAGCGGCGAAATACCGAACCCAAGTTAGCAGGTATTTGGTTAGAGTTGTTAGCAAATACAGAGCAAAGCATCCACAACAACAAGGGTGTTTCCCCAAACTCTCGCAAGCGACTACCCAACTGCTTAAGCATCTGCTTCCCCTGCTGTGGCAAATAGGCACAGACAAACCGCCGCATCTGAGCTTCTGTCAGGGGTTGCATCTCCAGTTTCTTGGTAATATTAAGGTCTCCCCCTACCCC
>JAAHHL010000491.1 GCA_010672185.1 Caldora sp. SIO3E6
TCAGGAGACTTCACCAAACAGATGGCCTTACCCTGGCAGTCTGACTTTAATGAATGCACTACTCAGGTGATTGATATCACCTACGAGTATTGGAATTCTCTCAACCCCGAAAGTGAAAAGGATCCCTGGCTGAAGCGAGACCAGCAAGTATGGGAGACCCTGTGGTGGCCTGCTCATCGACCATTGCAAGCCTATGAAGTGGTGGGTTTCAATGGTGGCTCTCCCCAATATGAGTATCTGAATTGGTCTCGTGGCGTCCCTCAGACTAATGCGGGGGATCTCAAAATGGTAACGGAATGGTCTCGTCTCGGCTTTCTCATCCGCAACCCTTATATACCCGAGTCGGAGCTAGATCAGCCGTCTCCACTTCCACCAGTTATAAAATACATTAGCGTTGAACGTACACCGGAGGATATATGAATAACAACCCTTTTGTTGGTTCCTGGACTTATCGTAGTCTGTTGAATGAGCCAGATATTAATACGCCGTTTAATAATCTGGAATTTGGTCGGGCTACGATCGTTATTGAAGAAGCAGACTTTCAACTACTCCAAGGCACGATTGGCGGCGACGGCTGGTCCCTGGCGTTGCACGGTAGCCGTACCTATGGTTATCCCATGCAGGCCCGTTTTCAGGGCAAGGGGCTGGTGAATGGCGAGGAGTGGATCTATGACTATATTGCCTGGTTAGTCCCAAACTGGCCGAATAGCGATGCTACCTTGGAACGAGGGGCGATGGTGGGGTCGGTGGTGCGAACCATTCCCCATTCATCTTCTGGAGGAAGTATTGCCCCAGCAGGGGTTGTTGCTTCTTTCTATGCAGTGCGACTCTCTTAAGAGGAGGATTTTCTCTCTGAATACTTGTGACGTTGTGATTTTGGGTGGAGGGCCAGCAGGTTGTGCTACGGCATTGTCGTTGCGATCGCATTTTCCCTCCCTCAATCTTGTTTTGCTCGAAGTTTCAGCTTACGATAAACCTCGTGTAGGTGAAGTTTTACCTGCGATCGCTCGTCCCTTGCTAACTCATTTAGGCATTTGGGAGGGGTTTGAGGCGGAGCAATTTCGAGCAGTTCATAGTCAGTCCGCCGCTTGGGGACAACCATCCCTAATAGAAAACCATTTCCTCTATTCAGCACGGGGCGCAGGATGGCATTTGGCGCGAACTCGTTTTGACCAGTTTTTGGTGGAACAGGTAGCTCAACGGGGTGTTGAAGTTCGATTGCAGACACGCTTAGTATCGATTACCCAACCCAACTCAACCCCTAACCAACTTTGGCATCTTCACCTTTGTGATCACACCCAACTTCAAACCTGCTTCATTGTCGATGCCACAGGAAGACGAGCAACTTTTGCTCGCCAAATGGGGGGACGACTGCTAGTATTTGATCATTTAACCGCCTTTGTTCATTTCTTCACAATCACCAATAATCCTAGTCCAGGAACAGTGATCGAAGCTTTTCGAGATGGTTGGTGGTATACAGCACTGTTGGAAAATTGCCGAGTAGTTGCTTGCCTAACCGATAGTGATATTGCCCGTAAGTTGGGGTTGAAGGATCGCGATCGCTGGCTAGCACTACTCCAACAAACCTCCTGGATACAAGCTATTGTAAAGGATGGCGTACCACAGGGTGAGGTGCTTGTGCGTCCAGCTAATTCCACCCGTCTCGATCAGGTTTATGGTGACCATTGGCTAGCAGTAGGGGATGCAGCTTCTGCTTATGATCCTCTGTCATCCCAAGGTATTACGAAGGCATTGCGCTTAGGGATTTTTGCCGGGTATGCCATTGGTGATCAACTTAGCAAGGGAGATACGGCAGGACTAAGCAAGTATGCGAGCTTAGTACAGCGGGAGTTTGAGTATTATCGACAGGCTCATATGCAATACAGTACCCAAGAACAGCGCTGGTCTCAAAGTCAGTTCTGGCGCAGACGCCATGAGAGATTTCAAGCTTAGATCTTGCACCTTCAATTTTTAGCTCTGAAAATTAGGAGTCAGGAGCCAGGAGTCGGGTGAGCGAAAAAAAGGGTGGGGAGCAGAGGAGCGGAGGAGCAGAGGAGCAGAGGAGCGGAGGAGCGGAGGAGCAGAGGAGCAGAGGAGCGGAGGAGCAGAGGAGCGGAGGAAGAAGAGAGATCTGATAATTTTTGGATACTTAGCTAGGAAGTCCCACCCAAAATTTCGTTCACCCCCAGGAGTCAGATTGACACTCCCCGTGAAGACAGCAGCGGGGATTCTAAGTTCACCGTAGCCACTTGCTCGCTTCTGGGTTGCCCCAACTAGCGTAGAGGTTGCTACTCCCAAGCGCGTTACTTTGGGGATGCCCTCCCCTAGATGCGAGCTTTGTGCAAAATATTGATTGCCGCATTGGTATCACGGTGCAAAACACAACCACATTGACAGCTATGAGTGCGAGTAGATAGGGATTTTTTGACTATCCGTTTACACTGACTGCATTCTTGGCTGGTATAGTGTGGTGGGACAGCAACAGCTAGTTTTCCAAACTTGCCAGCAAAATATTCTATCCACTGCCTGAACTGATACCAACTAGCAATGCTGCTATCGCACCATCCTGCGCAAACAGAAATTGACTTGGCTAGACAGTGATTCTTGAGCATATTGCCAACCTTTAAGTCTTGCCTTCGGCACGCTGCGCGAACATAGGCTACTAAGTCGTTGGACTTGCATACGTTACGCGCTAGTCCAAAAGCCGTGTTCATTCCGTTGCCTACTTACTCTTAAGTGTTTTCTGGAATATCTAGCCCTTGCCTTGCGGCGTTGAGTTGAACCTTTTTTCTTCTTGTAGATGCGGCGTTGGGCTTTTTTGATGTCAGATTCAGCTTTTCTGAGAAACCTAGGATTCGGTTCGGAGTATCCATTGGAGTCAGTATAGAACGACTCCAGGCCGACATCTAACCCAATCTCATTCCCGGTTTTTGGCTGCACATCAATACAGTCAACATCAATGCAGAACTGGCAGTAATATCCGTCAGCTCTACGCAGTAAGCGAACTCGCTTAATAGATTTAACAGGATATGTGTGAATGTCCCACTTACCTAAAAGCTTCAGCTCACCAATACCTTTTTTATCAGTAATAGTGATACGTCGCTTAGTTATGTTAAGCTTCCACCCAGAGGTTTTGTACTCAACCGAACGGTTATTTTTCTGGAATTTAGGAAAACCTTTCTTTCCTGGTTTCTTGGACTTGCAGTTATCGTAGAAATGACTGATTGCTAACCATGCCCGTACCCTTCGGGGGGCTTCGCCTACAGCTGAAGCTTGTACAGCCATTGAGTTGAGGTCTTTGACAAACCTAAATTCGTTGCGTAGTTCTGTTGAGTATTTGTTTAGGTCAAAACGTTTGATTTTAGCTTCTTTAGGCATATCTATCCAGTACCGCAAGCATTTGTTGCGGATAAATTGAACCGTCCTGATTGCTTCATCAATAGCTCGATATTGAGCTTGTTTTGCCTTGACTTTGTACTCTAGAACTAGCATTGAATCGACCTCCTCAATGTTCTTGTTATATTATACTATACGTAGTGACATATGTCATGACAAGATGAAAAACAAAAAATTAGAAATCAGAATTACAAATTACCAAATGATTCAGCTGGAACAGGAAGCTGTCAGGCGTGGTATGAGTAAGTCTGAACTAATCAGAAGCCTGATAGCTAAATTTCCTGAACCGAAGAATGAAGGCGCTTAAAAGCGCGACCTTGCCTTCTCTACGAGAGGCTTCGCCAACATCCTTGCTCTTGCATAGACAAGGTTTTCGGCTGCGTCAATAATAATATCAAGTTCGGATAATCATTGATAATTCCCTTTTCCCTTGCAACTTTCTTTCCTTCCTTCTGCCCTGGAGCCTTATTTCCACCAAAGTGTAACTATTCTACCGAACTTGATATAACTATGTACTGGTGCAAATTGCTTAACACCTACCACCTATCTTTGCACCTATAATGACCAATGACCAGTGACCAATGACCAATGACCAATGACCAATCCCGAATCCCCAGGGACTAAGCTAACTTCCCGCGCTACCGCAGCCGCCAAGCGTGTTGCTCCGGAGAATGCTGACTATCGGACAGTGGATCAAAAGAAGTTGACACCGATGATGCAGCATTTTGTAAAAATCAAAGAGCAGTATCCCCACGCTTTATTGCTCTATCGGGTGGGAGATTTTTATGAGACCTTTTTTCAGGATGCTCGGAAACTGGCGGAGGAACTGGAGTTAGTCGAGACTAGTAAGGAAGCGGGTAAGGGTATTGGCAGAGTCCCAATGACAGGGGTTCCCCAGCATGTCTTGGAACGTTATTGTACTTTGCTAGTGGAAAAAGGTTATGCAGTGGTCATTTGCGATCAAGTAGAAGATGCGGCTACTGCTGCGAAAGAAGGACGTCAGGTGCGCCGGGAAATTACCGAGATTATCACCCCTGGTACTTTACTTAATGAGGGGATGCTCAATGCCCGTCGTAATAACTTCCTAGCAGGAGTGGTGATTGCTAGGAATTATTGGGGTTTGGCTTACTCGGATATTTCTACAGGAGAATTCTTCACTACGCAAGCTGAGGATTTAGAAGTGCTCAGCCAAGAATTGATGCGCTTGCAACCTTCGGAGGTGCTCATTCCTACCAATGCTCCGGATTTAGGGAGTATGCTGCGCCCAGGGGAAACTTCGGAACATTTGCCGAAATGTCTGCCTCCTTCATTTTGCTATACCTTTCGCCCCCAATCCCCTTTCTCTCAAGCAGAAGCTAGACAGCGCTTGTTGGAAAGATTTAAAGTGCGATCGCTCGAAGGTATGGGTTGCGAACATCTGACTTTGGGGGTTCGTGCTGCTGGTGGTTTGTTGGAATATTTGGAGGAGACTCAAAAACAAACCCATGTTGCACTGCAAACTCTGCGTACTTATACGATCGCAGATTTTTTGATCCTTGACCATCAAAGTCGCCGCAATCTGGAAATTACTGCTACTGTTCGGGATAACACTTTTCACGGCTCTCTGCTTTGGGCTTTGGATCGAACTAGTACATCAATGGGGGGTAGGGCTTTGCGTCGTTGGTTCCTACAACCCTTACTAGATCTTAAAGGTATTCAAGCACGGCACGATACTATCCAGGAATTAAGCGAAAATACCCAATTGCGGGAAGATTTACGGCAACTGTTACGATCTATTTATGACTTAGAAAGACTCACCGGACGTGCTAGTTCTGGTAAAGCTAATGGAAGAGACTTAGTGGCTCTAGCAGATTCCCTGTTGAAATTACCAGATTTGGCTGAATTAGCAGCTGATGGCAACTCTCCCTACCTCAGGGCTTTACAACAAGTACCACCAAACTTAGAACAGTTGGGGCAAAAAATCCAGGCTCATCTAGTGGAATCCCCTCCTTTGCACCTAACCGAAGGCAACTTAATTCGCCCTGGCATTAATTACCAGTTAGATGAAATGCGTAGCAATGCCGAGGCTAACCAGCAGTGGATTGCTAATTTGGAAGTAACGGAGAGACAGCGTACCGAAATCTCCAACCTTAAAGTGGGATTTAACAAAACCTTTGGCTACTATATCAGTGTCTCTCGCTCCAAAGCCGATCAGGTTCCTGATAACTATATCCGCAAACAAACCCTTACCAATGAAGAGCGCTATATTACCCCAGAGTTGAAGGAAAGGGAAGCCCAGATTCTGACGGCGAAGGAAGATTTAAACCAGTTAGAATACGAAATTTTTGCCGGTTTACGAACCGAAGTTGGGGAGGAAGCAGATGAAATTCGCAAAGTCTCCCGTGCTGTTGCCGCTATTGATATTCTTTGTGGTTTAGCCGAAGTAGCAGTATATCAGGGTTACTGCCGCCCTACAATGGTGGAAGGCAGGAAAATTCGGATTCTGGAAGGGCGTCATCCAGTGGTGGAACAGTCTCTCCCAGCTGGCTTCTTTGTACCCA
>JAAHHL010000492.1 GCA_010672185.1 Caldora sp. SIO3E6
CTCACCTACACCGTCATTTCTAAAGTACCCTATCGCGATCGCACTCTGTTGCAACAGACAACTAATGACTATCCTGACAGTATTAGCCAGTACTATCTGGAAGTTCCCCCGGAGATTGCCGCCAGGGTGAGAAAAAAAACTGAGGAAATTTTAGACACCTCACCCAAACCAATTATCTCATCCTATGAGAAGGCTCTATATCTAGCTCAAGCTCTCAAACAGCGCTATAGCCTCCCCCAAAATCCCCTGGATTTACCTTTTCTCGAAGAAGATGAAGACTTAGTAGAAGCCTTTCTCTTTAAATACGAAGGGGGATACCCAGACCATTTTTCCACCAGTTTGACAGTTATGCTGCGTTCGATTGGTATTCCGGCGCGATTGGTGGTGGGGTTTGACACTGGAGAGTTTAACCCTTTTACTGGTTTGTATATCGTTAAAAACACCGATGCCTATGCCATGACCGAGGTGTATTTTACCGAGCAAGGCTGGTTTGCCTTTGATCCCATTCCTGGTCATGACCTACTTCCCCAAAGTGTAGAAGAGTCTCACACCTTTGGTGTCCTGCGTCAGTTTTGGCAGTGGGTAGCAGGTTGGTTACCCTCACCAGTTACCAATTGGCTAAGTCAATTATGGAATGGGATTATTGGTACGGCAGTTAGAGTATTTGTCTGGTTCTGGCGACTTTTGTCCAGTGGTTGGATCGGTTTGTTCACTGGTTTAATTTTAGCGATCGCTCTCAGTTTTTTCGGTTGGTTAGGTTGGCAGCAGTGGCAAAGCTGGCGCTACCGTCGGTGGTTAGCCGGATTGCCTCCTATGGAAAACCTCTACCAACAAATGCTCAAGGTTTTAAGCGCTAAAGGTTATCGTAAACATCCGGCTCAGACACCCCTAGAATATGCTAAGACTATGGGTCAAAAACAGCCATCAGCTTCAGCAGAAGTAATTGACGAGATTTCCCAAGCTTATGTTCGTTGGCGTTATGGTGGCCACAAACCCAATATTCAACAATTGCGGCAGCGGTTTAGGATTTGGATTAAGAGCCTGAAGGGTGGTGGGTAGAAGGTCGAAGGTCGAATTGAGCGATTGCATACGCTGTTAAGGTTGTAGTGGCGTGACTTATTCAGTTAGGCGTTGGGTAAACAATTTCTAGAAGTCATGAATATTAAATCTCTTAAATTAGAACTAATCCAGTGGATTTTGCTACAGCAAGATATTCAACTTTTAAGCGAAATTCATAATATCAAAGAAAAGTCAATACAAAATACAACCACTATTCAAGCTCGTCAATTCGGTTGCGGCAAAGGCACTTTTACTTACGTGGCAGATGATTTTGATGCAACACCTCCGGGTTTTGAAGAATATATGCTACCCCATGAACTATCTAATTGATACTCACATCCTCATTTGGTTTATCGAAGGTAACAATAAACTTTCCCTACAGGCACAAGCCTTAATTACTAATCCTGCAAATGATATTTATATCAGTCAAGCTAGTTTATGGGAAATGACGATCAAGATTAGTATCGGTAAGTTGTCTTTGTCCATTTCGCTTTCTGATCTGGAACTCTTTCTAAGTAGTAACCAGTTTAAAATTCTAGAGACTAAATTTAGTCATTATAAAATATTGCAGTATTTGCCCTTTCATCATCAAGACCCTTTTGACCGCTTGATTATCGCTCAGGCGAAAGCAGAAGATTACACTATCATTACGAATGATGAGCGCTTCAAACTGTACGATGTAAAATTGGCTTAATATCATGTCCGGTTGAATACTTACACTTCGATGGAAATAAGGCAGTGACGTGGCACGACTAAAAATGTAGGTTGGGAGTCACGCTAGTGAAACTCAACAGAATATGCACCGGTGTTGGGTTACGAAGAAAGCTACACCCAACCTACAAGATCATGCGATAGTAACTCTTGAGAGTCAACCAGGCTCTAGTGTCTGGTTGACTTTGTTCTTATTTTTTACTATTATTTTAAAGTGGAAAAATGTGCGCACATATATAGTAGTTGAGACAGACCTAATTTTCACGAGACATATTTTGCTAATTGCTACCCAATTATCCGATGTGGAGATATGTAGGGGCGGGTTTAGGGACACAATTAACGATTTAGACGATAATCTGAATAAATAACCGGCTTTTCGATAATTTCTGGGCTTGCATAAAAGACAAGGAAACTGTGGATAAGCTGTAGGTTGGGTGTAGCGTTGTTACCCCTTTTGACAAAAATCCTAAGGAACGACCAAAAGCGCAACCCAACACGTAAAAGATAAGGGAACTGCGGATAAGTTCATAGCTACCTAAAAATTCTCTTCAATTCAGCGCATGATGAATACTCGTCTCAAATACCAATGGACATTGTGGAACAAGTTTCCTGGCTTTGCTTCTCAGTTTTTCACTGTATTGATGAGTTTTGTGTTCTTTTCCGATATTGGGATAGGTATTGTCAGAGCGAATGAGGCTAATGGTAGTACCGCAGTGCAGATGGCACAACAGCCGGATGATGCTTCTACTGAATCTAATAGTAGTCCGGCGGAACAAGCCCTTGCTGAGGGATGGGAACTATTTCAGCAAGGAACAGCAGAATCTCTGCGACAAGCAATTCCTAAATTTGAACAAGCTGCTATTCTCTATCGTCAAGCAGGTGACAAACCCTCAGAAGCCTTATCTCTCCTTGCTCTTGGCAAAGTCTATGATTTATTGGGAGAAAAGCAAAAAGCCTTGGAATTCTACAACCAAGCTTTGCCCCTATATCGGGCAGTGGGGGATCGAGGAGGGGAAGCCACTACTCTCAATAATCTTGGCGCTGTCTACTCTGATTTGGGAGAAAAGCAGAAGGCATTGGAATTCTACAACCAAGCTTTGCCCCTATCTCAGGCAGTGGGGGATCGAGGAGGGGAAGCCAATACTCTCAATAATCTTGGCTTAGTCTACTCTGATTTAGGAGAAAAGCAGAAAGCTTTGGAATTCTACAACCAAGCTTTGCCTCTATATCGGGCAGTGGGAGATAGAGGAGGGGAAGCCACTACTCTCAATAATCTTGGCAGAATCTACGACTCATTAGGAGAAAAGCAGAAGGCATTGGAATTCTACAACCAAGCTTTGCCCCTATATCGGGCAGTGGGGGATAGAGGAGGGGAAGCCAATACTCTCAATAATCTTGGCGCTGTCTACTCTGGTTTGGGAGAAAAGCAGAAAGCTTTGGAATTCTTCAACCAAGCTTTGCCTCTATATCGGGCAGTGGGGGATCGAGGCGGGGAAGCCAATACTCTCAATAATCTTGGCTTAGTCTATGACGATTTGGGAGAAAAGCAGAAGGCATTGGAATTCTACAACCAAGCTTTGCCCCTAAGACGGGCAGTGGGGGATAGAGGAGGGGAAGCCACTACTCTCACTAATCTTGGCGCTGTCTACTCTGATTTAGGAGAAAAGTACAAAGCCTTGGAATTCGTCAACCAAGCTTTGCCTCTATTACGAGCGGTGGGGGATCTAGGGGGAGAAGCCACTACTCTCTCTAACGTCGCCTTCTTGCAACGCAGCCAAGGCAACCTTACTGAAGCCTTAACCGTTATGGATAGCGCTATCACCATTGTTGAAGAACTTCGCACCAAAATTGGCTCCCAAGAACTCCGCACTTCCTACTTTGCATCCAAGCAAAACTACTACGAATTCTACATAGACTTACTGATGCAACTGCATCAACAAAACCCCAATCAAGGATACGATGCCACCGCCCTCCACGCAAGTGAACGCTCTCGCGCCCGTAGTCTGTTGGAACTCCTCACTGAAGCTAATGCTGATATCCGCCAGGGTGTAGAACCCCAACTAGTTGAACAAGAGCGCATCCTACAACAGCAACTTGATGCCATTGAAAAACGCCGGGTAGAGTTATTCAGTGGCAACTATACTAAAGAACAAGCTACAGCAATTGAACAAGAAAGGGAACAACTGTTATCCCAATACCAGGAAATCCAAACAAAAATCCGCACTACAAGTCCCCGTTATGCAGCTTTGACTCAACCTGAACCTCTCACTCTCACTGAAATTCAGCAGCAAGTTTTAGATGACGATACCCTACTGTTGCAATATTCGCTAGGAAGGGAGCGTAGCTATTTGTGGGCTGTTAGCAAAACAGGTATCAGTAGTTATGAACTACCACCAAGAGCAGAAATCGAAACCGCTGCCAAGCAGTTTTATGAATTGCTCAAAACCCCAGGCTTTCAACTAGAAGACACCAGAGGCACTATTGGGGTAGAAAATGTCCAAGCAAACAAAAGCGTCAGCCAACTCAGCCAAATGCTCCTAGCACCAGTAGCTGAGCAATTGGGTAACAAACGGCTACTGATAGTCAGTGATGGTGCTTTACAATATATACCCTTCTCGGCTCTAGCTTTACCAGGAACCTCCGGTGAGGATGTAGTACCCCTGTTAGCCAATAACGAAATAGTAAACTTACCCTCTGCCACTACTTTAGGGATTATTCGACAGGAACAAGCAACCAGGAAAACTGCTCCCAAAGCAATTGCTATTCTTGCAGATCCCGTCTTTAGCTCTGATGATGAACGGGTAACTAACAACAAACAACGAAGCCATCGCAGTCTACCACAACAAATACTCGATCGCTCTGCCAGAGAAACTGATATCGGCGTTTGGAAGAGGCTACCAGGAACCCGCACCGAAGCTGAAGCAATTATGGCATTAGTACCTGATTCAGAACGAGTGCATGGTTTTGACTTTGCAGCCAATCGGGAGATGATCACTAATCCCCAACTAAGTAATTATCGCATTGTCCATCTTGCCACCCACGGTTTACTCAATAGCACCAATCCTGAATTATCAGGAGTCGTACTTTCCCTATTTGATGAACAAGGCAACTCCCAAAATGGCTTCCTACGCCTCCATGATGTCTTCAACCTCAACCTGCCAGCTGAACTAGTAGTGCTGAGTGCCTGTCAAACGGGATTAGGGCAGGAAGTCAAAGGAGAAGGACTAGTGGGGTTGACAAGAGGCTTTATGTATGCTGGTTCTCCACGGGTATTAGTCAGTTTGTGGAATGTTAGTGATGCCGCCACCGCTGAGATGATGAGTCGATTCTACCGTAAGATGTTGCAAGAAGGTTTATCGGCAACAGCTGCTTTAAGAGCAGCACAGTTAGAAATGCAACAAGAAACCCAGTGGAAAGCTCCCTATTATTGGGCAGCTTTTACCCTTCAAGGAGAGTGGAGGTGATATTTAGGGCTTGGGAGAAAAAGTAATAAGTAACAAGTAACAAGTAATAAGTAAGAACGAATGCAGCATTTATCCGCTGTTTTGGGTATTTGCATCCCCCAAGGTTACCCAGGGATTTCCCAAGTCGATGCCAGTTTTTTGAGCTAAGAGATGCAATTTCTTTAGATTTTTTGGCCTGCTGCATGATTGAAACCATTGTCTGGCATGGCTTACACACTTATTCAGTAAGCCCTAGTTAGGGTTTGGGAGAAACATTTTTGGGAGCAGTAGGGGCGTAGCATTTGGGCGATAACTTAAGCACATATACCCAAGTATTCCTATCCAAATGCTACGCCCGACCCCCTTGCGGCTGAGTTAGTTTCTCGATAGTAACAAGTAGAGAGTAACGAAGCCATCGCTTGAGGTCAACCTGGTAGTTTATACATTACAGGCGCACACCCATTCCATTATTCAATAATAATAGCAAGAAATAATCAAAATTACAACCAATAAAAGATTTATAAGAAGAAGCGATCGCTACTCTCAAGGTAGGATAACATAATTTTTGAGACAGTCTTGATCAATCTGATTATTTATCTAATGAGGGGGTCTGGGGGAGCTATAAGACCCGCGCTATATTCGTAAGAATTAGCGCCGGGATACAGTGGACTCCCCCAGGTTAATTAATGGGACTCAATGTCCCATTAATTAACATTTACT
>JAAHHL010000493.1 GCA_010672185.1 Caldora sp. SIO3E6
TGTGTGCGCTTATATATAAAGGCAAAAAATTAGCTCACGGTAGGGGCGGGTTTAGGGATATGATAAGCACATCAGCGATAACCTTGAGACAAAACCCGCCCCCTCGATAACCTGGGTAATAGCGATCGCTTATCCCATAAATAGGGCTTGCTGTATAAATCACAAACCTATACATATCAAGGGTTTGGTGCTGTTTATTAGCCCAAAAAGTGCAAGGTTATAGGATCTTTTGGCTCAAAATCCTTGCACTTTTGTAGGAAATACCTGGGTAATCTTCAAGCTGAAAGCTGACAGCTGAGGTGCTGAAAGCTCAAAACTGATAGCTAAGGACTTATTCAGCAAGCCCTAAATAGCAAAAAATACTGAAAAGCGCATAATTTGCCCAGAATCGGACTTAACAAGCGTTGGTATGGAAACTGACTTCTAGTTGCGGTTGAGACGAGGGGTTGGAGGTTTCCCGACTAGCAAAGCGCTTCGCTGTTTTTGGCTTCCCTTCCTTACCCAAGAGTAGCCAGCCAAAGTTTTCCTGGGGTGAGTTTAGCCATAACTGAACATCATTAACCATTTCTGGTGTCGAACCCCAAGTATAAATACCTTGGCCCCCCACCATTTCTACTGCACTGGGGATGGGGGAGAAATCACCGCCGGGATGATTCCAGATTTGGTTATTGTAGAAGGTATGAGTCCAAGTGGCATCTCCTGATGTAGCGGGAGCGCCTTTACCACCGTCAAAGTTAGAGTTACCTTCACCCCAGTCTTGGAGGAGGCGATGGAGTTCAATTGCTACTCTGCCACCTTTACCTCGTTCTGCATTCAGATTCAGCTTGACTGAGGTTACCTTAGCACAAGTAGGAATTTGGTCGGTCAGGTCAAAAGCAACTAAACCGCGCCGGATACTACCCCCTGGCTGATTGGTGCGTCCCACAAACAAGGCGGAACCTGCTCCGTTGCTAAGTTCCCCCCTTGCATGTTCAATTAGAGTAGTATCCCGGCTTGATACCAGAACCGTAGTTTTTGCTGCTGTTCCTGCGGTTACGGCAGTTGCTAAACCGAATAGGATAATTAGGATTGCCAGCAGCTTGGTCAAGCGCTTCACTATTGCTAGCCCTAAGATTTCTTGTTTTTACCCCTCATTTTACCTCGGTTTTTCTTCTTAGTTGTTTTTTTGTTTTGAGCTGAGCTTTTTCCATAATCGGTGATGCAATTTGGCAAGGTTTGGCAAGGATTAACCCCTTTGTTCTCTGTATTAGTAATGTCCACTCGCCACATCATGCCTTGATCTTCATGGATCAAAACGTGGCAATGAAGTACGAAAGATCCCCAATAGTCCCAAAAACGATGGCGAATCCTCAAAGCTTGCTTCGGCTTGACTGCGATCGTATCCCACCAAATCCCATCATTGATTTTTTCCTCCCAAGTGATGGTGGGATTGAAAGTATTGTTATCTAAAATCTCGCCTGGGAATTGCTCTAGCTTACCGATTTGCACAATCTGGAAGGGATTGACATGAATATGAAAAGGGTGAGTAGCGTTACTTACATTTGCTAATATCCAATCTTGGGTATCACCAAGAGGAACTGTCATCAAAGCTCCTGGATCTCCATATTGGGTATTGCTAATTTTGAAATTACCACGACCAGGAGTTGTAATCCGATTTGGAGGTGTGCCACCGCTAGCTTGGAAGACCAGCCGTTTGGGATTGAGGGTGGCATCTTCGGTGAAATCAGCCAAGTAGCAGGGGGGAGTTCCAGGAATGTTCTTAGCGTTATCAACGAGATCATCAAATTTTTGCTTGAGGGAGCTATCGCTGTACTCCTCATTCGTAACGGTTATATCGGCAAGCACAGCTGGCCGGGAAGCGCGAACACCTGGGAAAGACTGCTTTTGCAACTGATATTTTCCGGAGGGTAGGGAAACCAAAAAGTCCACTCGATTGCCAGGAGAAAGTTCGTGGCTAGTTACTTGAACTTCTGGACTTGTCATGGACTTTCCGTAGAGGGTGATACCGTCGATTGCTACGCGATATAGAGGCTGCTGGACAACGACTACCGGTTCATAGTCACCAGTATTGGCATTGTATGTCGCTGTCTGCACCACCTCAATTACCATAAATCCACGGGGGGTTCCCGTTCCGTTAATCAGCCGCCAACGCTGCACTTCTCCTTTTTTGATTGTCAGAGTTGGTTTCTCCCTTCCGTTAACTAGAAATGTTCCTGATTGTTTATTACCTGCTTGTTCATAAACTCCTCGATCCTGGGACTGTTGAGGGCTAATTGGAGGTGGAGTTGTATTGCACTGATCATCAGATAGAATTGAACTACAAGGAATCGCGGGTAAAATTTCCTGAATCACCATGACGACATCAGGAGCCCCTGCTAGAATTTCTTGACCAGGTGGCTCTTGCACGATTAAAGCCCCGACAATACCATTCGATAGATCTAACGCTGTCGTACCGTGAACGTGAGCATGATACCAGTGGGTACCTGGTGCATGGAAATCAGGCAGTTGCACGCACCAGTTATGGTTTTCTCCAGGTTGCAAATCGAACAACACGTCATCGGAGGATTTTGCTCCTGCTTCCTTTGCTTTTTCATCGTCCCCAGTTACTGGTCCATCTGGCGTATAGGTCAAGGGTGACACATGCAAGCCATGAAAGTGTAGATTTGTGGTGTTAAAGCAATGGGGTCTATTTTTGAGATTGTCTGTCAGGGGGACTGGGCAATAAGTAGTATCTGGTCCATTTGCAGGTAAATCGTTCTTAACATTGAGAGCAATTTGGTCACCAGGATAGACACATAGGGTTGGTCCTGGTAATAGGGGTTGACCTTGATTTCGGATTTTTAAACGACGCACATAGACACCTGCGGAAGGTGTATCGTCTACTTGCACCAGATCCAGGTTTTTGGAAAGGGTGCGGAAGGTGTCCCCAGAGCCTCCAATATGCTGTGAGGTTAGTAGTTCTGGAAAGGTAAAATTTCCATCTGAAGGAAGCGTTAAGCTTGGAGATGAACAATCTGTAGGGGGAGCCGTACAGTTGGCAAGTGGGGCAAAATCACAACTTGCCATTTGTTGGCGATTTTCAGCTTGGGCTCCTTTAGGTAAAACCAATAAACTAACAGCAGTTGCTGCCCCTGTAGTCAGGATTTGGCGACGGCTGATAAGTTTAGCTGGCTTGGTGGTGGGGTCGGAGTCATAGTAAGAAGATGTCAGTGAATTTTTTTGATTATCAGTCATTGCTGTTAATATCTCCCAAAAACAAAGCAAGTGGAATTGTGGCAGGGATTATTCCCTACCAAAAATCAGTACATCTATAACAGAAGGCAATAGGAAAATTGAGAATTTAGAATTTAGAAAAATGGCCGCTCTTCTGGACTAAATGTAGTCAATGCGCCGAAAACAAATTCTACAATCCTTGCACAGCAGAGACTTTAAACCAAAAATTCATTCTCAATTCTAAATTTTCAATTTCCTAACTAGTGCAGCGGGCATGGAAATAAGTAACCAGTTTAAGATCGATAGAGTCCTTACTCTATAAGCATTCTTAATTCTTAATTCTTAATTCTTAATTCCTCGCAGCGGCACTAGTAGGCATTCAAGGGAACAAGAGATTAACCTTTCCGAACAGTTTCCCGCAACTGACACATTTCAGTAATTAAGCTCATCACACCTTGTTTCCAGCCTGAACCAGTGTCTTTGCGCTTCATCTGTATGCGGCTAGTAATCCAGTCAATCAATAACTGTTGTTCTTCCGCTTCATCACCGGTATCCATCGACATAAAACGCAGGAAGTAGGGCACATCCCACTCAATATAATGAGTCCAGACATCGAAGGGGGCCACTGTCCAGTCGATTTGCCACACCTGACGCAACAGCTTCATAAAAATCTGATGCTCAATAGGGCGATCGCCTGTAGTGATTGCAGCTTCTAATGCAGCTGTTAATCGCTGTGTTTCCATGTTTACTCTCCTAAAATTGGTTCAAGGAATTGCATTTGAAATTGGGCTTGACCACAGTTTATTGCGTACACAAGATAGATACTTCTACTTAAACCTGATTATCAATAACCCTTGACCAATTATGGCATTGTTTATGCCAGTTTTTTAACTTTTTCATTTAGAACAATAATATAGATTTGACCTTTTGTCAAAGTTGATTTTTTCAAGTTTTGCAGACTTAGAGGCACACTTAAAATTCTTGAATAGGTGTAGGTTTGGTTGAGGAACGAAATCCAACAAAACCTGACTGATATTGGGTTTCACTATCCCTCAACCAAACCTACATTGTTTAGCTGTGCCACGCCACTAGATATGAGCAGCCAACCATGACCAGATATTTTGTAAAAAAAATCACATATTCCACCACACATTATTTAAAATAAACACACATTTTTTTGTAACTATCAAAAATCTAAAAAAATGTAAAGCAAACACCAAAAAAACACAGATTAACTGATAAAAAGACTTCATAGTACAAATTCTGTGGTCAGCATGGCCCAAGTCAAAACTATTGCAAAATCCCCTTTCCCCTCTTTTGACGAGCAAGCTGAAACCTACGACCAACGGGTAGGCTTGTCCCCAAAGGTGTGTCGTGAGATTGTGGAGCAGGTTCTAGCGATCGCTCAAGTCAATCCCGGTGAGCAGGTGCTAGAAATCGGTGCAGGTACAGGTCAAATTGGTCAGTGGTTTGCCCAGTATCCCGTGCAATATATGGGATGCGATCTTTCTCCCGGAATGCTGGAAAAATTCCAACAACGTCTTTTAGAAGGCAGGAGGCAGGAGGCAGAACCCACCCCTAGGGCGTGTCTTCAAAGTCAAAAATCGGATGTAGGGGCAAAGCATTTGGGCGATAATTCATCGCTAAAACCCAAATCATACAATCCAAATGCTTCGCCCTCCGGCAGTTTGAAAACACGCCCTAGCCCCTCCCAGGAGGGGGACTGGAGGCAGAACCCACCCCTAACCCCTCCCAGGAGGGGAACTGGAGGCAGAGGGCAGGAGGCTCAGAGAGATTCAAATGAAATCACCACTATTGGTGATAATCAATCTCTCCGTGTCCCCCAGTCCCCCAGTCCCCGCGTCTATTTTCAAGACACCCCTAATCCGGGAAATATGACACTGTTACTAGCCGACGGGAATCAACCTTGGTTTCCTGCTGATGGTACAACTCGTGCTATCTTCAGTTCCCGGGCAATTCACTGGTTAGCTGTTGAGCATATTGTCCAAGAGAGCTTTCGTATTGCCCAACCTGACGGTGCAACCCTATTAATTGGTCGTATCCAAAGGCAAAAAGAGAGCGTCAAAACTAAATTACAGCAAGAACTCCAGCGCCGACTGCGCCAACATGGGTTGAAGCCTAGGGGAGGAGAACACCATCAACGCCAACTTATTGATTTATTTACTCAGCGTGGTGCTAAAGTGATAAAGCCGATTGTTGTTGCTCAGTGGAAGGTTAGTAGTACACCAGCACAATCGATTAAAAATTGGCAACAGAAACCAGGTTTGAGTGGTATTAACTTACCAGCTGATTTGAAGCAGAATATTCTGGAAGATTTGCAAAATTGGGCACAAGCAACCTTTGGTGAATTGGAGCAGACAATCGAATCAGAGGAATCTTATGTATTGCAAGGTATCCGTTTTTGTTGATTGTTGTTTGTTGTTTGTTGTTCGTCCTTTGTCCTTTGCACCAATAACCAATGACCAATAACCATTGGTGACAAGTTAAGGTAAAGATGTTTTTGTCAAGGGAGACACGGGGACGCGGGGACGCGGGGACGCGGAGATGGAAGAGCAGAGGAAGATGGATCACCACCATTTTTCAGCAATCCTTGGTTATTTCCATATATAGGGTTTTGGAGAGTGCCCAAACACCATATATGGGAGTTGACAAAATACACCA
>JAAHHL010000494.1 GCA_010672185.1 Caldora sp. SIO3E6
TTGTGATTTTGACCAACTGTTCACCTACGGTGGACGTTCCTTCTCCATTTTTGATGCATCCGGCAACCTCGTCTTCGACAGTGGTAATGATTTTGAGCGGATTACGGCTGAATTATTGCCAGCCAACTTCAACTCCGACAACGACGAAAACACCTTTGATACCCGTAGTGATGCCAAGGGACCGGAACCAGAAGCAGTAGCAGTAGGTGTCATTGATGGACGTACCTTTGCCTTCATCGGATTAGAACGGGTAGGTGGCATTATGGTTTATGATGTCAGCAACCCCACCAATCCTCTCTTCGTACAATACATCAACAATCGGGATTTCGCTGGTGACCCAGCAGCTGGAACCGCAGGAGACTTAGGACCCGAAGGTATAGTCTTTATTAGCGCTGCAGATAGTCCCACGGGAAGTGCCCTCTTAGCTGTTGCTAACGAAGTCAGTGGTACTACCACTCTATTTGATATCGAATCTAATATTACTCAAGCGGGTTCTACTGGTGAGAACCTGGTAGGTACAGATGGCAACGATTTCCTTTTCGGCGGTCCTGGCAATGACACGATTACTGGAGGACTAGGAGATGACTTACTGCGAGGTGGCCCTGGCAGTGATGCCCTAACTGGTGATGGTGGTAGCGATACTTTCGTCTTAGCTCCCGGTGAAGGTACGGATACTATTACAGACTTCAGCGTTGGAGAAGACTTTATCGGTTTAGCAGAAGGCTTAACATTTGGTCAGTTGTCAATTAGCGATGATGGTTGCGGCAATGCCTTGATTCGCTTTAATAACGAAACCCTGGCTGTCTTCAATGGAGTTGATGCTAATCTTCTGACTGATACTGTGTTCACCACTAGTGCTATTTAGTTATTGGTTATTGGTTATACCAAATCCGGTATCGATATACCCGCTATGCCCACATTGTAGGGACGTTTCATGAAACGTCCCTACAGGGATTTCACGGTTTGCTCAAAACGGCTCTATTGTAACCGGATTTCTGGTAACCATGCGGTATGCAATGATAGTCCGATATTGAATTGTGGATGATATAACTTACATAGGGGACCTGCTTTCAGCTTGTCAGCATCAAAAACCCAGATTTCACTACGACTGGGAATGGAGTTATTAGTTGTATCTTGGCATTCTGGAGTGAAAACTACACAGACAATGTAACCATTAGTTGAAGTTTCATTGTGATCATTACGGGGTACAAACTGGCAGGAAAGCAGTATATATCCAGGAGCAGATGTGTAGCAGTCAGCAATCTCCATCGATGTAGTATCCAACCGATACAAGCAAGATGGTTTACCCTCTGCGGCAAAGGCAAGAACCTCATTTAGACTTACTTCCCGATAGGGATAGTTCTCGTAGTTTTCACACATGTACTCTGTCATCAGATCTTTCCAGAGTCCAAAAGAGGTGTAATAAAGATTGTCTAGGGTTGATGGAGTCATACCTGAAGATAGGAGCTCACGGTAAGTATAAAACCCCACTCCCCAAGTGCAGGTGAGGTCATAAATGACCTTTGAGTCAACAGTTGGGTTTTCTTGCTCCAAGGTATTGGCATCGATGATATAACGTCCCAACTTACCGATATCCATCTCTCCTGGTAGAGTTCCCCAGAGAGTAGAAGGTACGGAACCACCCTGGTAAGCAGCTGGTATGGAACTATCCTGATTGTGGTTAGGATAAGTATCAATATTGCGAGTCCAGTCGGCAATATCCCAAGCACAGTTATGGGCTACATGAACTGTAATTTTGTTGTTATTTTCTTGATCATCTTCGTAGTTTACTAAAAAATGTACTGCCTCACCAGGAATTTCTAGCTTGTAAGCGACAACTTCTACTTCTGAGCCCCCTTGTGCTGGATTTTGTCCTTGTTGTAGGTCATCACGACGCACAATATAGAGGGTAGAATCAGGAGATGGCGGATCTTTTAATAACTCCCTGATCTTGATTTCTAGATTAAGATTTTGAGGAAAGGGGTGATTGATAAGTTGCTCTAGCCCAACAGTCATCGCCGTATCCATCAATACCACATGCTGTTTGGTTAACCCAATTTGATGCATACTTTGCTTAATAGTTACTGGCGAACCATCAGGGTTGATTAGCTTCCATCGCTCGAAAGCACCAACACCATCCCAACGGATGAGATAGAGGAAATCCTCCAATCCCACTAATTCCTTGAGAAGACAATTAATTGCCCATTGAAACAGCTTTGGCAGTTGGTCAAGTTTAGCTTGAGGGATAAAATTCTCTAGTGACCTGCCGTAATTAACTGTAAACATTTCTTTGGTATAGGTGTCAAATACCGGATGTGCAGTAGTTAAAACCGGCTTGAACCTAAAGTCCTGCTTGAGAATACTAAACTCCGCCTTCCATTCTTGGGGTTCTCCAATTGGAGTAATCACTTCCAGGGTATCTGGATCAATTTCGTAGGGATAACCCGCATCGTAAGTTACCAGCAGACGCTCAAGTTTGTCTCCAGAGAATTTCACAGGCAGAAAAGCTGTATTTAACTCGTTACGAAGACCGAGAAATAGAGAAAATCTCATCAAACCGTGATTGTTAAATCCCCATAACTTTGACCAAAAATGGCTGTTTGTCTGCTCATCAGCCAGGTAATCCGGTGACTTAACAATTCGTGTTTTCAAGCTCACTTGAGGCTCCGTTGGCTCGAAATCAAGTCGGTAAATCATACCATCACCATTTAAGTGAAAATCCCCATCTGGAAATGGCAGACCTTCGGAGTCAACAGTACCTACCGGAGCTACAATAAAGACGTGGCCTTGCAAGTCCTCTGGTAGCTCCCTTTCATAAATTTCCAATTGAATATCTAGTTCCTCCCGGCTGGCTGTCATAATCGACGGGGGAAATGGTGGACAGTTGGCTGTTTTTTCTGGGTTTGTACTTTGAGTGGGTTGGTTCATCTTACTCTCCTTATTTGAAATTTATCAAGATTTCTTCTGGACTGTTTAATTACAATACATTAGGCAACGGAGATAGTGATAAAAATAAGACAAGTACCTGTAGCAAGGCGTTGATAAATTTGGTATGATTTAGTAATACAATAGAGTGAAATTGCTCATGAACTCTTTACTGATAGAAAAACTCAATGAGCATCCTGAGTTGGTATCGGAACAAACCGATCAACATTACACTATCACAAGTGTAAGCTGGAGAGCCTACGAAGCTCTGCTATCAGATCTAGGTGACGATTTTCTGGGACTGCGGGTTCACTACTTAGAGGGGACGTTAGAAATTACTATGCCTAGTCGCAAGCATGAAGTCCTCAAAGAAAATATTGGACGACTACTTGGCGTTTATTTTGAAGAAACTCGCACTCGTTTTTATGGATTAGGCTCCACTACCTGCAAAATTTCAGCCAAACGACGCGGTGCGGAACCCGATGTATCCTTTTGCATCAATACCGATAAGGATTTCCCAGATATCGCCATCGAAGTAGTACGAACCAGCGGTGGGGTGAATAAGTTAGCAATCTATCAAGGTTTGAATATCCCAGAGGTATGGTTCTGGCAAGATAATCAATTTAAAGTTTATCACCTACAGGATGATCAGTATGAAAAGTGCGAGTGTAGCCAATTCCTTCCCGACTTGGATTTGAACCTCCTGTCCCACTATATCCAACATCCTGAACCTCTCGATGCCATCCTCGAATTTCGTCAAGTTATTCGTGAAAGCCTTCGCAAAATGGATTGAAAAACTACTACCGTGGCACAGCTAAAAATGCTTTGTTGGGTTGAACAATAGTGAAATCCAACCTACGACTAAGAGTTTCGATTTCCCACTGTAAGATTATCGTCAAATGGGTTAACGGCAGGGCGGGTTTTGTTGTAAAGTTATCGCCAAATGGGTCAAAGGTGACCCTAAACCCGCCCCTACAAATTGACAATCCTACAGCAATTGATATTGTATTTTTTGTGGAACTGGCATCTTGCCAGTGGGTTAATTTCCTCCCAAAAACACCTATCGTAGTGGACTGACCCACCTAAAATGGTGCAATAGATTTTGGTTTCTAGTTCTTTCTTACTTGTTACTTTTTACTTGTTACTTTTTACTTCAAAACCAGTTTCTAATGCACTATTTTAGGTGGGTCACGGCAGTAGGGTGCGTTAGCGCAGCGTAACGCACCGCATAACTGTAAGATTATCGTCAAATGGGTTAACGACAGGGCGGGTTTTGTAGTCAAGTTATCGCCAAATGGGTCAAAGGTAACCCATTACCCGCCCCTACAAATTGACAACCCTACAACAATTGATATTGTATTTTTTGTGGAACTGGCATCTTGCCAGTGGGTTAATTTCCTCCCAAAAAATGCACCTATCGTAGGGTGCGTTAGCGCTGCGTAACGCACCGCATAACTGTAAGATTATCGCCAAATGGGTTAACGACAGGGCGGGTTTTGTTGTAAAGTTATCGCCAAATGGGTCAAAGGTAACCCATTACCCGCCCCTACAAATTGACAAATCTACAACAATTGATATTGTATTTTTTGTGGAACTGGCATCTTGCCAGTGGGTTAATTTCCTCCCAAAAAATGCACCTATCGTAGGGTGCGTTAGCGCAGCGTAACGCACCGCATAACTGTAAGATTATCGCCAAATGGGTTAACGGCAGGGCGGGTTTTGTTGTAAGGTTATCGCCAAATGGGTCAAAGGTAACCCTAAACCCGCCCCTACAAATTGACAATCCTACAGCAATTGATATTGTATTTTTTGTGGAACTGGCATCTTGCCAGTGGGTTAATTTCCTCCCCAAAAATACACCTATCGTAGTGCCGTGACCCACCTAAAACTGTGCAATAGAAAATCCACAGCATTTGGTAAATTCCGGGTTTGAACCATAAATGCTAATGCCTCATTTTAGCTGGGTCACGGCAGTAGGGTGCGTTAGCAATCCTTGTCGCTGATGCCGTTATTTTGTGCTATTATCATTTTATAATAGGAAAAGTGTGCGCCCATATATAAAGTACCAAGTTCGAGACAGGTATCGTAACTGACCTAAATCCTATCTTTAATCTTGCTCTAATTGCTTCAGTCGCTTTAATACTTGTTGCTGTATAGCAGTATTTCCTTGCTCAGCAAATAGCTTTGCAGCCTTTTTTAAATCTTGAATAGCTTTTTGCTTGTTTCCCAAGTTTGAGTAGGCATTTCCACGATTGTAGTAGGCATCAGCATCCTCAGGATTAATTTTAATAGCTTGGTTGTAGTCGGCGATCGCTTGGTCTAGCTCTCCTTTGTCAGAGTAGGCAATCCCACGATTGTTGTAGGCATTAGCATACTCAGGATTAATTTTAATAGCTTGAGTGTAGTCAGCGATCGCTTGATCTAATTCTCCTTTTTCAGAGTAGACATTCCCACGATTGTTGTAGGCAATAACAAACTCAGGATTAATTTTAAGGGCTTGGGTGAAATCAGCGATCGCGAGGTCTAGTTCTCCTTTTTCATAGTAGGCAACCCCACGATTGGTGTAGGCTTCAACAAGCTCAGGATTAAATTTAAGAGCTTGATTGTAGTCAGCAAGTGCTTTGTCTAGTTCTCCTTTTGTGTAGTAGGCAAGCCCACGTCCGATGTAGGCTTCAACAAGCTCAGGATTAATTTCGAGGGCTCGATTATAGTCAGTGATCGCTAGGTCTAATTCTCCTTTGTCAAAGTAGGCAACTCCACGATAGAAGTAAAGTGCGTCGAGGTTAGGATCTTGTGCAATCCCTTGCTCAGCATCCGGTACAAATTCTAGTGCTTTGGTAAATCTTGCAATCGCAGCTTCATAATCTTCTGCCTCATATCTGACTAAGCCGATAGTAAACAGTGTCAGGTAGCTTGTTCCTTTAGGGAGTTGAGCCTGAATATTAAAACTATTCAACTGGGA
>JAAHHL010000495.1 GCA_010672185.1 Caldora sp. SIO3E6
TGAGCGAGCAGTGGATCTTGCCCATAGTAAGTTTACCAAGATTGATATTGCGATCGCTAACGCTGGTTGGTCTTTAAAAGGCAATTTGGAAGACCTAAGTTTGGCTGATTATCGCCTTCAGTGGGAGACCAATGTCTTTGGCGTACTCCGCACCATTTACGCTACCCTCAATGACTTAAAGCAAACTCAAGGCTCCTTAGTAATCATCAGTAGCGTAAAAAGTTATATCTCTCTGGAGGGAGACTCTGCCTATAGTTCCAGCAAATTTGCCCTGAGAGCTTTATGTGAATCCTTGTCTAGAGAATTAGCACCCTATGGCATATCCGTTACCCATGTTTGCCCTGGCTACGTTGCCACTGAGATTCGTCAAGTAGACAATCAAGGAACTTTCCACAGCGATTGGCAAGATCATGTTTCCCCAAAGCTGTTGATGAGTGCTGAGGAAACAGCTCAACAGATTGTGCAAGCTATTGAGCGAAGGCAACGGGAACAGGTACTGACTTATTATGGCAAGTTGGTGGTTTTACTCAAGCGCTACTTGCCTTGGTTACTATCATGGCTAATTTCCAAAATGGAAATTAAGGCTAAACAGAAAAAGAACAAAACATCGTTGAGCTAAAGGTTCTGCTAAAGAGTGATTTCGAGCATAGCTAAAAGCTAACTATTCGGTCATAACCCGATTAAAATCCTCAGTCTGTCTTCTACTGCTGCTAATGTTTCTAGAGAAACCTTACCCCAACGTTTTTCTAGACGTTATACAGCAATTGAACGCACGTCTTCACACTTGATAAAACTGCGTACTTTCAAACCTCCCTCTGGTGGGTTAAGTTCAACATGAAATGGAATCCCTTTCTTTTTTGAGGTAATAGGTAAGACAACAACTAACCCTGATGCACCTTGATTAAACAAATCTACCGAGATAATCAAACAAGGACGCTTTCCAGACTGTTCATGTCCTTTCACGGGATTAAGATTGACGAACCAAATTTCCCCTCTTGCAATTTGTGCCACTATTCCTATTCCCCATCAGCCAATGTCTGATCCCATAAGTCTCGTTCCGCTAGTTCTTCCTGCCAAAGTTCCTCGTTCTCTCTTAAAGCAGCAAACGCTTGGTTGGCTTTTATAAGAAAGATATATCTACGATAATTCTCAATTGCCTTATCCAAAACCGTCTGCATTGTCTCGCCAGAGGCTTCTGATAAGTTAATGAGAGTTTTGTGAGCAGTTTCGCTGAGGCTAAGGGTTAAATCAGGCATCGCTAAACCTTGCAAACTATACCTGTACAATAAACTAAAAGCCAGTAAGCTTCCATCCCATATTCCGCTGATGACTAATCGCCTTGCCCAGTCCCAAAGCCTTTACCTGTATAAGCACGCTGAAAATCCGATTGATTGGTGGCCCTGGTGTGATGAGGCACTGGAAACGGCAAAGACAGAAGATAAGCCGATTTTCCTTTCCATTGGTTACTCTAGCTGCCATTGGTGCACAGTAATGGAAGGGGAAGCTTTTTCCAATGAGGCGATCGCTCACTACATGAATACCAATTTTTTACCCATCAAGGTAGACCGGGAAGAGCGACCGGATATTGATAGTATTTACATGCAAGCATTGCAGATGATGACTGGTCAAGGAGGTTGGCCTCTGAATATCTTCCTCTCTCCTGATGACCTAGTACCATTTTACGGTGGCACTTACTTTCCCGTAGAACCCCGGTATGGACGTCCGGGTTTTTTGCAATTACTGCAATCGATTCGCCGTTTCTACGATTTGGAGAAAGGCAGACTGCAAGCCTTCAAAGAAGAGATTATGGGGTATCTCCAACAAGCAGCAGTGTTATCCGGAGCGCAAGAGTTGAGTGATGATTTGCTCAGGCTGGGTTTGGAGAAGAATACTACTGTTATTACTAGTGTTAATCCTGGCCCTAGCTTTCCGATGATTCCCTACAGTTCCCTAGTCTTGCGGAGTACTCGCTTTGATTCTACCACTGCCGAACAAGCTCAACAAGCTTGCACTCAACAGGGACTGGACTTGGCAATGGGTGGCATTTACGATCACGTTGCTGGTGGTTTTCACCGTTACACTGTCGATGCTACCTGGACAGTGCCTCACTTTGAAAAAATGCTCTACGATAATGGACAGCTCGTTGAGTATCTCGCAGACTTGTGGAGTGCAGGGATTCAGAAACCAGTCTTTGCCAGGGCAATTGCAGGCACTTGCCAATGGCTTAAGCGGGAAATGACTTCCCCCCAAGGCTTCTTCTACGCGGCTCAGGATGCCGATAACTTCACTAATCCTACCGCAACAGAACCCGAAGAAGGGGAGTTTTATGTCTGGGATTATAGCCAATTAGAACAACACCTGACTCCTTCAGAGTTAACCGAGTTACAAGAGGAATTTACAGTTACTGTCGAGGGTAATTTTGAAGGGTACAATGTGTTGCAGCGCCGCAACTCTAAGGAGTTAAGCGATAGTATAGAAGCAGCTTTAGCTAAACTGTTTGCAGTCCGTTATGGCTCCTCACCAGAAACTTTAGCCACCTTTTCTCCAGCTAGGAATAATCAAGAGGCAAAAACTGGTAACTGGCCTGGTCGTATTCCGCCAGTAACGGATACCAAAATGATTGTAGCCTGGAATAGCTTAATGATTTCCGGTTTAGCAAAAGCTTACACTATATTCTCTGAGCCAGCATATTGGCAATTAGCCACAAATGCAGCAAACTTTATCCTGGAACATCAATGGTTAGGGGAGCGCTTCTACCGCCTCAACTACGAGGGTAAACCATCAGTACTAGCTCAATCTGAAGATTACGCCCTATTTATCAAAGCCTTGCTAGATTTGTATCAAAGTCAAAAACTTGATGTAGGGGTGTTTGCGCAGCATGGTGCTTTAGCAGCAAAGCATTTGGGCGATAATTTATCGATGAAATCCGAGTTATACAATCCAAATGCTTCGCCCTCCGGCAGTTCGACAACAAACTCTAATAACTTCTGGTTAGAGCAAGCAATTAAAATACAGGAAGAATTTGATGAATTCCTCTGGAGTGTAGAATTAGGAGGATACTATAATAGTGCTAGTGATAGTAGTGATGACTTACTAGTGCGGGAGCGTAGTTATGTTGACAATGCTACCCCTTCTGCCAATGGAGTAGCGATCGCAAATTTAGTCCGGCTGGCTTTACTCACTGAAGATTTACAATATCTTGACCGGGCAGAGCAAGCCCTACAAGCTTTCAGCAGTATCATGAACCAATCTCCCCAAGCTTGTCCCAGTTTATTTACTGCTCTAGATTGGTATCGCAACTCTACCCTAGTTAGCTCTACTGCCGACCAAATAACTGCCTTAATTACCCAATACTTTCCTACTAGTGTTTTTACCTTAGCCACCAAGCTGCCAGAAAATACCGTAGGTTTAGTCTGTCAGGGACTCAATTGCAAACCCCCAGCACGTACTACCGAACAGTTGTTAGCGCAAGTCAAGCAAAGTCAAACTAGGATAAGTACTTAGGGTTTGGGAGAATAAGTCGTAACTTGCGGGTTGAGATAGGTTTGAGGTTTGAGGTTTGAGGTTTTAGGTTTTAGTAAATTTTCCACTTGCGATGCAAGAGACATCTCCAGAAACTCAATATTGACCTAAGTCCCATAAGGGTTTCAGGTTCTTTCCTGGAGATGTCTAAGGAAATCTAAGCTGATTTTGCTATTATTATTTAATAATGGGGAGAGTGTGCGCCTATATATAAAGTACTTCTTTTAAATCATTTCTAAATTATCAAATGTCATTAGCGAAAGAACTCCAGCTCTTAACCAATGAACCTCCAACTGCTATCATTACCTCCGATGAGTTTTTGAGTGATGAACCTCAGTTGGAAACCCCTTTACACCTCCAGCAAATAATTATTCTGTTGACTTGCCTCGAATGGTTGTGGCAGGAGCGACATGACTTCTTTGCTACGGGCAATATCAGTATCTATTATGAAAAAAGCCAAATTAAGGGCAAACCGGATAGAGCTAAGGGACCAGATTTCTTCGTAGTCCTCGATACTGAACCCAGAAAGCGTAATAGTTGGGTAGTATGGCAAGAAGATAATCGCTTTCCCAACCTGATTGTGGAGATTCTCTCAAAGAAAACGGCAAAAATCGATAGAACTGAGAAAAAAACCCTTTATCAAGATAAGTTCCAAACTCCAGAATATTTCTGGTTTCATCCAGAAACTTTAGAATTTGAGGGCTTCAGGTTGGTAAAGGGGAAGTATCAACCGATAGCTCTTAATCCTAGAGGGTGGCGTTGGAGTGAGCAGTTAGGTTTGTATTTAGGTGTTTATGAGCGTCAGCTGCGCTATTTCACTGAAGACGGAGAGATAGTGCCAATTCCGACAAAGCAATTAACAGTGGAGATCCAGCAGCGAAAATTAGCTCAACAACAAGCTCAATTAGCTCAACAGCAAGCTCAATCGGAACGCCGACAGCGAGAGTTAGCTCAACAGCAAGCTCAATCGGAACGCCAACAGCGAGAATTAGCTCAACAGCAAGCTCAATTAGCTCAACAGCAAGCTGAATCGGAACGACAAGAGCGAGAGTTAGCTCAACAGCAAGCTGAATCGGAACGACAAGAGCGAGAGTTAGCTCAACAGCAAGCTGAATCGGAACGACAAGAGCGAGAGTTAGCCCAACAAAAGCTAGCAGATATGGAGGCTTTGTTAACCCGTTATCGAGAAAGCTTAGGCGAACTTTCTGATGAAGAATAAGGTAATTTCCAGGAAAAAATGTACCTATCGTAGGGTGTGTATACCCTTCGGGATGCTTTGCTGCTATCGCACCATGCTCCGCAAACGCTAGAGCGCAGCGTAACGCACCAAATTCTGAGTACAATCATTTTAAAAAATCGCCTAACTTTCACTAAAATTTGTAGGATAGCCTAGAAGCCTGTCTTTCTGTTTTCACTGGCAAGATGTGCACCGAATTCTCCGCAAGTTGGTTGCGATTCCAGTTATTTTTTGTTATTATTTTATAATGGGGAAGGTGTGCGCTTATATATAAAGGACTTCACATTAAGCGCAAGCATTGAGGGCGCAAGCATTGAGGGCGCAAGCATTGAGGGCGCAAACATTGAGGGCGCAAGCATTGAGGGCGCAAGCATTGAGGGCGCAAGCATTGAGGGCGCAAGCATTGAGGGCGCACGTCGGTGCGCCCCTACTGTTAATCTGGGAAGAGGATACATTCATTACGACACCCCAAATTTGTAGGGGCATATTGCATATGCCCATTAACATACCCCCATTGCCTAGCTGAAGGCGATCGCAATTTCATTCTCCATTCTTAATTCTTAATTCTCCACTCCCTTTTGCCGACAAATCTCTTGCTCTTCCGCATCAGGATGGGTAGCAAGATAATCTTGGAGCCAGTCGCAACCCCGTGCTAGTAAATCCTCTAGATCCAGACTCCGCAGAATCACTATGCTACCCTCACTACCAGAGGCAAGGAGCTTACCGTCAGGACTGAAACTCACGCTGGTGACTGAACCTTGATGCTCAGAAAGGGTAAGGAGTTCTCTTCCCTCCTCTAAATCCCAAATCTTGATGGTTTTGTCTCCACTGCCAGAAGCAAGGAGTTTGCCATCGGGGCTGAAACTGACGCTGTTGACCCCATTTTGATGTCCAGAGAGGGTAAGGAGTTCTCCTTCCTTCTCTAAATCCCAAATTTTGATGGTGTTATCCCAACTGGCAGAGGCAAGGAGCTTGCCGTTGGGGCTGAAACTGACTCCGTTGACCGAATTTTGATGTCCAGAGAGGGTAAGGGGTTCTCCTCCCTTCTCCAAATCCCAAATTTTGATGGTTTTGTCACTACTGGCAGAGGCGAGGAGCTTGCCGTCGGGTCTGAAACTAACGCTG
>JAAHHL010000496.1 GCA_010672185.1 Caldora sp. SIO3E6
AGACAGCAACATACAGACATTGCAACGACGCTCTTCCGATCTATTCTGAGGCAGCTTGATAGAAGGTGGAGTCATCTAGGGCTAACTCCGTAGCAGCTTTACGACTACCTGAATGGATATAGGCTCCCAGCACACGGCTACAACGGGTAGCAATCAGAGGATTGGAACTAGAAAGATTGTAGTAGAGTTTGAGCAGGGGTTGGGCTGTGGGCTCTTCCCAGGGGATACCTTTGGGAATCCAGTCATAGCTCAAAGCGCGAAATTCCCACTGCAATTTGATAAATTTGAGAATTGTAAATGCTACCACTACACAGGCTAAGATAATCACCGCATACTGGGTAAATCCCCGGTCATAGAGCAAAATACCAATAAAAGATGTGCGCAGGGGAAATAGAGCACCATAGACAATGGCTACCAGTACAAAGGCAACAGCTAAAGCTATGGGTAGTTTAACATCCAACTCTTGTCGTTCGGAGTCGCGAAACTGTAACCAGGGCTGTTGACTAGGGGTTTTCTTAGGCATGTATGTAAAACGTTAATCTTGAGCTAGATATGGTGGTAGTCTCCTCATATTCTAGGAAATCTAGGCATATCTGACTTCTATAATGTTCACTCTCCCCTAACTGGCATCCGGTAAAGTACCCTGTGCAAGCTGGTATCCTAGTGCAGCTAGGCAGAAGTCCTTGAGCACCTCAAAAGAGACAAGGGAGACAAGGAGGACAAGGGGGACAAGGAGATTTTAGCTGCTATTTGTTACTTTTCTTCTGGGGTTGGAAGTAGGGGAGTAATGTAGTCTAGAAGTTCAGGAATAAACTTTTTGACGACTTGCCACACTAAATCAAGATTGACTTCATCGTAGTCGTGAACCAATCTATCTCGCATTCCAGCAATTTGTCGCCATTGAATTTCTGGATGAGACTTACGAAAATCATTTGATAGTCTTTTAACAACTTCCCCAATGATTATAATTTCGTATAAGACTGCCAATTGGGTTCTTTCGTCCTCATAAAAATCTGCTTCGGTCATGGTCTGGGTTAACCGGAGAATAGTCTGACAAAGTTTGGCTAAGTCAAGCAGATAGGATTTGTCCTTATTCATAAATGATAATAGCAGTATCCAAAATGTTTTGGCGGCGAATCCAATTATGGCTCTTTTCAATAGAGCGTTTTTCAACAAGATCTACTTTTCGTCCAATTTTGTCTTCAAGTTGGTATTGGATGCTGACTAAATCTATTAAACTGAGTTTGATTTGGGGGTTAAAGACGACAAGGAAATCAATGTCGCTTGTCTTGTTAAAATCCTCTCTAATAACAGAGCCAAACACTGATAACTCTTGGATATGGTTTTGTTTGCATAAATTGATAATTTCCTCTTGAGAAACGTTAATTCTGTCTTGTATTTTTTGATTTATTACTAACATTTAATTATAAATTTATCTTAACTAAGAATAACAAAAAAATAAATATTTCTTAAATCATATCTGTATTTACTGTGAATTTCAAGGAGTTTTGAGTGATTTAAGCGCTACAGCCCTTGTGTGGCAAGCTTTATGAGCTATTAAATTTGATGATTTAGCACACTCAGTACGGAAGACCCATGTTTGGGGAGTTGCCTTCAGAGACTTTACAAAAGAAATCATAGGATGCGATTGCAAATATTAAAGTTTCTCCGTTACTCAGCATTTTTTGTTATTATTATTGGACAATGGGATAAATGCGCGAAAGAGCAATTAAAATGAGCTATGCCTAGGTCGCTCAAAGTTCGTCAAGAGTTTGTTGAAAAAGTAAAACTGGCAGTCAGGCGTAACGGTTTTCCTAGCCAGAGAGCTTTGGCTGAGGACGTAGGGTTTGCTTTAGCCACAGTCAGCAACTTCCTCACCGGTAAACCTGTTGACTATGTAACTTTTGATGAACTTTGTCATAAATTAGCGCTGTCCTGGAGAGACATCGCTGATTTGGATTTTGATCTGCCATCCCAGACTGTAGATGAACTACCATCCCAGACTGTAGTTCAAGCTAACTATACTACAGGAGAAGCCATTAATAATCATCAAGACTGGGGAGAAGCGATCGATGTTTCCTATTTCTATGGTCGTAGAGAAGAATTAGCTACACTCAAACAATGGATTATTGATGACCATTGCCGACTGATTAGTTTAATCGGCATGGGTGGGATTGGTAAAACAGCTTTGTCTGTTAAGTTAGCGCAGCTTCTACAACCGGAATTTGAGTACCTGATTTGGCGAAGTCTGCGTAATGCCCCACCAATTAACGAGCTTTTGAGTGACCTAATTAAGTTTTTGTCCCATCAGCAAGAAACAACTTTACGAGAAAACTTAGACGGTCAAATCTCCTGTTTAATAGAATATCTGCGCACAGAGCGTTGTTTGTTAGTCCTAGATAATGTAGAGTCAATTCTAGCTAGTGACGAACGTGCGGGAGCCTATCGTCCAGGATATGAAGGATATGGACACCTCCTCAGCAGTTTGGGAGAAACTGAGCATCAAAGTTGTCTGGTGTTGACCAGTCGGGAGAAACCTCAAGGAATTAGAAATAAAGAAGGTATCAATTCTCCAATTCGTTCCCTGAGGTTATCTGGCTTAACAGAGGGAGCAGGGGAGCAAATTATCGCCGAAAAAGGCTTTTCTGTCTCCGAGTCCGAATCTCAAACCCTGATCCAGTTTTATGCAGGCAATCCTTTAGCTTTGAAGATTGTTGCCACTACTATTTATGAGTTATTTGACGGCGATGTTGCTCAATTTTTAGCCCAAGGAACTATTGTCTTTGGTGATATTTATGATTTACTGGAGCAGCAGTTCCAAAGATTGTCAACCCTAGAACAACAGGTCATGTACTGGTTGACGATTAATCGAGAATGGGTGTCATTTAAGGAATTACAAGAAGACCTGATACCTGCTGTTTCCTTCAAACATTTGTTAGAAGCTGTAGAATCTCTACAGTTGCGCTCACTAATTGAGAAAAATGCTGGCAAGTTTACTCAACAACCAGTGGTGATGGAGTATGTCGTTGACTGCCTAATTGAACAGATTACTCAAGAAATTCCAACGCTGGAAATCGTACTATTGGATAGTTGTGCCTTAATTAAAGCTCAAGCCAAAGATTATGTGAGAAATGCTCAAGTTCAGCTGCTCCTCAAACCGATTGCCGAGCAACTGCTCAACCTTTTTGGTATCCCAGAAAATGTACAAAATTACTTGAATCAACTTTTAGCCAAGCTGAAGTCTTTTCCCCCTCGAACACCGGGATATGCCGGGGGGAATATTCTCAATTTACTCTGGCAGCTGAATCTTGACCTGAGTGGCTATGATTTTTCTAATTTAACGGTTTGGCAAGCTTACCTACAGGGGATGAATTTGCCTCAGGTCAACTTTACCAATGCGGATTTGAGTAAATCTGCTGTAACTCGTACTTTAGGAGGGGTGTTAGCAGCCACTTTTAGTCCAGAAGGGAAACTCCTAGCCACTAGTGTTGACAATGAGATTTGGTTGTGGGAAGTTGCCAAAATGAAACAAATCCTGACCTGCCATGGTCATACTGGTTGGGTACAATCCCTTACTTTTAGTCCAGATGGGGAAATTTTAGCCAGTGGTAGCAATGACCAAACTGTAAGGTTGTGGAATGTCCACACGGGACAATGTCTGAAAACCCTGCGAGGTCATACCAGTTGGGTACAATCCCTGGCTTTTAGTCCAGATGGGGAAATTCTAGCCAGTGGCAGCCATGACCAAACGGTAAAATTCTGGAATGTCCACACGGGAGAATGTCTGCAAACCCTCTCAGGCCATCGCAATCCAGTATTTTTTACTGCCTTCATCTCATGTCCGATTGATTATTTACACTTTGGTGAGAAGAAGGCAGAAGGCAGAGGGCAGAGGGCAGAAGGAAAGGAAGAAGGTTGCAAGTTAGAAGGGAATGATCAGGGTTTAGCCGGACATGATATCACTCCCCAGGGAAAAACTTTGGTTACTGGAAGTGAAGACCAAACGGTGAGAGTCTGGGATGTCAACACCGGTTCTTGTCTGCGAGTCCTAGAAATCCCCATCAATTGGATGTTATCTATTGCTCTTAGTCCAGACGGACAAACCTTGGCCACAGGAAGCGATAGCACAACGGTAAAATTTTGGGACTTGGTCAGTGGTGAATGTATCCAAACCTTACCAGACTACAACTCTCATGTCTGGACAGTTGCTTTCAGTCTAGATGGTACAAGACTGGTGACGGGGAGTGAGGATACAACGGTTAAAATTTGGGACGTGGCAACCGGGAAATGTCTGCAAACTTTGCACAACCAAAGCAATTCCCCTTTAGGCGATAGCTACGCTTCACGCATTTGGTTGGTGGCGATTCATCCCGATGGTCAAAGCTTGCTGAGTGTGAATGAAAACCAAACCATGAAGTTATGGGATATCCCTACGGGACAAGGTTTAACCACAGTAGATGGGTATAGTAATTGGATCTTATCCATTGCTTTTAGTCCAGATGGTCAAATATTGGCGAGTAGCAGTGAAGACCAACAGGTCAGATTATGGGATATTGATACGGGGCAATGTCTACAAACGTTATCAGGACATACTAATTTAGTCTCATCCGTTACCTTTGCTCCCACGGGGAGACGGGGAGACGCGGGGACGCGGGGACGCGGGGACACGGAGACAGGGAGAAGGGAAATCCCTCCTCATATTTCGTTCAACCCTCCCAAAGATCTCAATAGTGACAGGGTAGGCAAGGAGATAACCTCAACAGAGGAGAGGGGAAAGTTCCAAAACCATCAGATTCTGGCCAGTAGCAGCGACGACACCACCATCAAACTTTGGGATACCAAGACAGGAGACTGTCGGCAAACCCTGTGGGGACATGATAGTTGGGTGTATTCCGTCAGCTTCAGTCCAGATGGACAAATTCTAGCCAGTGGCAGTCGAGACCAAACGGTAAAACTTTGGGATTGGCATACAGGAGAATGTCTCCATACCTTACAAGGACATGTTCAGCAAGTCAAAACCATTGCCTTTAGTGACTGCGGGAAGATGCTGGCAAGTGGTAGCAATGACAACAGGATCAAACTTTGGGATACTAAGACAGGAAGTTGTTTACAAACCTTAGAAGGACACAGTGATTGGGTGTTATCTGTGGTCTTCAGTCCCCATGCAAATATCCTTGCTAGTGCCAGTGGAGATCAGACTATTAAGTTGTGGGATATTGAGACAGGACAATGTCTACAAACCCTATCAGGTCACACATCTAGAGTCAGAACCATTGCCTTTAGTTCCGATGGCAAGAGTTTAGCCAGTGGTAGTGATGACCAAACTGTTCAACTGTGGAATATTATTACGGGTACTGTTCTCAAAACATTTCAAGGACACGACAAAGCAGTCCGATCAGTTGCCTTTAGTCCCAATCATCCGTTGTTAGCTAGTAGCAGTGAAGATGAAACCATCAAGCTTTGGGATGTTGAAACCGGTGAATGTGTAGCAACCATGAGAATTGATCGACCCTATGAAGGGATGAAGATCAAAAACGCAATTGGTTTAACCACAGCTCAGAAAAATACCTTGAAAGCTTTAGGTGCAGTAGAGTATTAGGTATTAGGTGTTAGGTGTTAGGTGTTAGTTGGTAGGTGGTAGGTGGTAGGTGTTGGGTGTTAGGTGTTAGTTGGTAGGTGGTAGGTGGTAGGTGTTAGGTGGTAGGTTTTATACTCAATCCGGTATATACAGCAGTTTGCTCTGCTATGCGATACATTTTTATCCCCCTCGCATCCCCCTTAGAGATCCTGACAAGGGTAGGTTTTTTACTTTCGGGTTGGGACAAGACAAGGAGGACAAGGAGGACAAGGAGAGATCGGAAGAGCGGCGTGTAGGGTG
>JAAHHL010000497.1 GCA_010672185.1 Caldora sp. SIO3E6
TGGAGTTGATTAAACATTAGAAACTCATATCATGTCTGTTTGAATACTTACACTTTGGTGAAAACAAGGCAGAAGGCTCCAGGGCAGAGGGCAGAAGGTAAGGAAGAAAGTTGCAAGGTAGAAGGAGATGATAACTGTTTAGGCGGACATGATATCAGAACTATTATTCCTGTGCTAAATTAACCTGGATAATGGATAACAGAAACAACATACCAGTTATGGCAACACAGGATAAACAAAGAGAAATTGCCTTCTTTGATAGCTATGCAGAGTCTCAAGAGTACAATGTTTTTACCGATGAGAGTAATCTCAAGATAGTCAACAGTTGCCTAGAATTTAGTGGTTTACAACCAGGAATGCGGGTAGCCGATTGTGGCTGTGGTTCGGGTATTTTTACTAAACTGATACACAATCAGGGATTTTTAGCATCTGGCTTGGATTTGAGTCAGGGATTAATCGAGTTAGCTGGGCGTTCTTATCCAGAGATCGAGTTTATTGTCGGCGATGTGGAAAACTTACCCTTTGACTCCGACAGTTTGGATGGGGTCTTACTCAGTGGCATTATCCATCATTTACCAGACCCGAGTAAATGTGCCAGGGAAGTCTTTCGAGTACTTAAACCAAACGGCGTGTTTGTTGCCTTTGATCCCAACCGCTTGAACCCCTTTATGTGGCTTTATCGCGATCGCACTTCTCCCTTTTATAGTAGTGAGGGGGTAACAGAGAACGAACGTCCGATTATTGCTGCTGAAGTTGCCCAGGTGTTTACCCAGGCTGGGTTTAATGTTGCCACGTCCTATCTCTCAGGCTTAAATTACCGCTATATTGCTTCCAATAATCTGCGTTGGGCTCTACCGATTTATAACTTTTTGGACGATATGCTATTTCGGCTACCATTTTTGCAACCTTATAGTGCTTTCGTGTTGACGAGAGGAGTGAAAAGAGACGCGGGGACAGGGGGACACGGGGACGTGGAGACATGAGTTTTCATGCATGGTGGTATATTTTTTTCAGCGGGATGGCCTTGGAGCCTTTGCTATACATCCAACAACAGGAATACCAATATATAATATTTTATGGTATACTCCTTGAGAGGAGGTATAACCAATGCAAAAGAACACCAGTGTCACTTTAGGTGATCATTTTGACCAGTTTATTGCTCAACAGGTTAAGCAGGGGCGTTACGGTTCTGTCAGTGAAACAATTCGCGCAGGGTTACGACTCTTGGAAGCAGAAGAGCTCAAGTTGGCAGCATTACGTCAAGCCTTGATTGCTGGAGAAGCAAGCGGCAAGGCTGACTATTCGCTTAATAACTTAATAGAAGAGTTGGACGCAGAATAATTTGTCTTTTTATCTTACCAAGAAAGCTAAGGCCGATTTAAAAGAGATTGCACGCTATACAAGCGAAACTTGGGGACGTGAGCAGCGCAATGTTTATTTGAAAAAAATAGACCACACATTTCATAAATTATCGGACAATCCCGCTCAAGGTCGCAACTGTGATTATATTCGGCAAGGATATCGGAAGTACGGCATTGGTAAGCATTACATTTTTTACCGCACAATAGCGCCAGATCAAATAGAGATTGTGCGTATTCTACATGGAAGCATGAATATAGAAGAACGCCTTGGTGAAAACTGATGAACTCTACATATCAAAGTTTTCAGCCTAGTCAACAGCTTCAGCAAGTTCTACCTACCACCTACCGGATTCAGCCAGCGGCTAATTTCTCGTTTGAGCTGATTTAAGTCCTTAGATAATCCTTGTTTAATCCACTGACCAACAGCATCTAAGGGAGTAAATATTTCTCCAGTTTGCCAACTGATATCTTGACCCAAAGGTGTTAAATGATTACCGGGTAACTTTTGCAAAGCAACCATATTCGGGAAACGTTGTTGCAAAATTGGGTTTAAACTCAGGGTTTGGTCAATCTCGTCATTGGTAAATTTGATCAGTAAATTGCGGCGGACTTGGTAGTTGTCAGTAATTAGTTGGTTAGTTTGCTGAGGAGATGGGATAAACTCTACATCAAAATCGAAAACTGGATTGATGTTGAGTTGTTCGAGTAAGGGAATAGCACGCTTGGCTGAATTGAGGTTGAGCTGCTCGAGCAAGGGAATAGCACGCTTGGCTGGGTAGTTGTTGAAGGACATTAAGATATTACCAGCCCTTTCAACGGAGAACAGGCTACCGATGAGGAGATGCAGCTTGCAACCCATACTGTGCCCGACACCATAGATAGGTAGGTACTGTTGGGGCAGCAGATTGCTGGCTTGTAAGCGGTATAGAGTAGTCTCGAAGCTGTTGAGAACATCTCTAGCGATCGCGGTATGATCTAAGGTATTCAAAAAAGGTGTAGCAATCACCCCATATCCTTGACTTCCCAATTGTTCTAACAATGAGCGATACGTCACTTGGGGGGCAGCAGCAATAAATGCCCCACCCAGGAAATGTACAATTCCTATAGGACGGGGGGGAATTAGCACCCAGCTACCAGATATTTCTTGCCAATCCATGCTTAAGTCAGCCTAGTTATTGCTTAATAAGTAATAAGTAATAAGTAATAAGTAATAAGTAATAAGTAATAAGTAATAAGTAATAAGTCAAGAGTTTATTAGAGATTTTCCGGTGAAAGTGAAAGGTTTTTGAGCTAATTTACCCTATTTATCAATTATCAATTATCCATTATCCATTATCCATTATCAATTATCAATTATCAATTATCAATTATCCATTATCAATTATCCATTATCCATTATCCATTATCCATTATCCATTATTAATTATTACCTTACCAAGGATTACCAATCATTGTGAATGCACTCCAGTAGTAAGGATGGGAAAGTTCTCTATCTCCAAGCTGTTGCAACTCAGGGGATAAGGGGTAACTACGATTACGAGTAATCAGTTGACCCCCTTCTAATCGTACCTCACCTTTAATCATTGCTAGTTGGGCTTGGCGCATGGCTTCTGCTTTGATGGGAGCTGTTTTCAATTGCTCGTAGAAACTGGTCATTAGTCCCATGGTGCCCTCATCACTGACATACCAAAGACTGCCTAGAGCCGATTTGACTCCAGCTTGTACTGCTAAGCCAGCAAAGCCTAATTCTGCCTCTTCATCTCCTAATGCTGTGCGACAAGCACTCAAAACTAACAATTCTACCGGTGGTTTATTTAAGCCTAATTCCCCTAACTGGTCAAGTCCCAGCTTCTTATTGCCAAACTGGATATAAGAGTTGTTGAGTTTACCCGGTAGAAATTGCCCGTGAGTAGCCAAGTGAACAATACCAAAGGGGGTGCTAGAACGAATTTTTCGGAGGTTATCTATGGTAAAATCGTCATTGAGAAAAGACTTACCTGACCACAGCTTACTGGTAATTAGCTCCAACTCTAAAGGTACTGCCGGTAGGGGTTCTTGATCTGTAAAGGTATTTGCTCCCATACCCAACACTTCCAGATTCTTGACATTGACATAGCGAGTATCAGTGAGGCTAAGGCTAGGCATGAGACCAACACTATATTTTTCTACAATAAATCCAGTACCATCATGGAGTGCTGCCATTGGCAAGGAGCGTAAACCAGGATCCATGATAAAAGCGAGATTATCAATTCCTTGAGCTTGTAAATCTGCCTCAATCGGAGCAATTAGCCACTGATATAGTTTTTGTGCAGGAGTTAAATAGCGACGGGGCTGTCTTACATTGGTGATGTTACGCTGGAGTAGCCTGGTCATGTATAAGACTTGTTCCCTGGTTATTCCCACTCGTCGTCGAATCGGTTTGCTATCAGGACTTACTACCACTAACTCCAACTCATCGTCTAGTTGAGGCAAAACTTTGAATTGGGAGTCTTCTAAGTCAGAGGGGAAAAAGGTAATGTAGAGTAGTGCCGGTTTTACCCCTGTTGCTTCGGCAATTTCTCCCAAAACCTCCTGTCCCTCATCCAGGCTTTTAATGGGAATATCAGTATCCTCTCCCAAATATTGCTCAAACTGCCTGGTGAAACCCTCGTCAATTTCTGTTAGTGACGGATTTACTTCCATTGGCTGCAAGTTGTGTAGAAACAACTCTAGCCTGGGGATGAGGGGTTCAATCTTCTGGGGGAATAATTCTGGTATTGATGACGGTGTTGGTGTTGGTGTTGGTGACGGTGTTGGTGACGGTGTTGGTGAAGGTGTTGGTGTTGGAGTTGGTGTTATTGGAGTTGGTGTTATCGGTGTTGGTGTTATTGGAGTTGGTGTTATCGGTGTTGGTGTTATTGGAGTTGGTGTTATCGGTGTTGTTGGCGTTGGTGTTACATTAAGACTTACTGTTTGTGATGCTGAGGTAGAAACGCGATCGCTTGCAGTAATCTCAAAAGCGTTAATTAGGCCAGTATTACCTACTGCTGGGGTATAGATTAGGGTATCACCAGGAACAATAATATCTCCTGCTCCTAGAGTTATGCCGTTCCTGGTTAGGGTTCCTGAGGGAATTGCCTCAATCTGGATAGAAGTGTTATCGCTATTTTCATCATTGACAAATGAACTCAAATCCGCAAAGGTGAAAGTCAAAGGCTGATTTTCTTGAGTCTCATCCGATAGTTGGGGATTGGCTGTCAGAGTTGGTGCTTGGTTGATAAAAGTGATGCTAATACCATTAGTATCAGGATCACCTAACTCAAAAGTATTGTCATCTGGGATTGGGGTATCAAGATCAGGAATTGCTTGGGGGGGAAGAGGAAGAATTACTTCGTCATCACCACCACCAGTTCTAATCGCTCCAACAGTACCGTTGTTAGTGGCATTTCCGACAATAAATTGCCAATTATCGAGTCCACCATTGTGTTCGATAGTAACAGAACCTCCCTGGGTAGAGCCTCTAGTGAGAATTGTATCAGTGCCATTGATTGTTCCTAATCCTCTGACGACTCCCTCAGCAATGATACTGACATCTCCACCGGTTGCAGTTGGGTTATTACCAAAGCTTATAGCTTCAGTTTTAATCGTTTGAAAAGTAATATCGCCACCAGCATCTAAGGTTACTGCACCACTGGTAAGATTACCTTCACCAATACTCAAAGCATCAATATTACCGGTGATGATATTACCTCCCGCTTGCAAATTAACTTCGCCACTGTTGCCTTCATTACTAGAAGAATTAATGTTATTAGTGGTAATATTACCGGTAGCTTCTATAATTACAGGACCACCAAGATTAACAAGGCCAACAGTAATATCCCCATCAACAGTGACATTTCCAGGGGATGAAACTCCTCCAGCTGGATTAAAAGGAGCTCCAGAAAATATAACACTAGGGTCATCAGGAACTTGACCAAAAAATGTACCAGGATAACCAAAAGCAGGTTCTATCAGTGAGTCTAAACCTGCTCGCAGAATTAAGGCTGGCTCTTCAGCTAAGATTTGGGCATCATCTGAGCAATCATTTTCAGCACAAAATCCAGCTAGAATATCATCTGCCTCGGTGATAGTAATATCTCCAGTAATGGTAATACTCCCTAGAGTCTCTACTTTGAGGGATGGACCATTATAGTTACCAAAGAGCACATCTTCAGTAGAGCTAATAATAGGATCAAACAGAGCGACAAAGTCACCCCCTTCTCCTGCTAAATTTAGAATCGAGAAACTACCCCCACTAGCGTAGTGAGCATCTCCATAAATAGTGCCATCGCTGACTAAACTTAGATTGCCACCACTGACAAAAGGAGTTTGGTAAGGATGATTCAGTGCCAGGATATCAATACCTTGATTACCTTGTATAAGTAAGTCTTCTCCTGCTTGAACCAAAACAGGATTTGTCTGGCTGTCTCGCACTACTACTGTATCTCCTGCCAGTAGCTTCATCTCCCCAGTGGTTTGCAACTGACTTTC
>JAAHHL010000498.1 GCA_010672185.1 Caldora sp. SIO3E6
ACCCACAGTATCCTTAAGTTCCTTGTGGGGCATGAGTTTTACGTTAAGTTGACACCGATGGTTGTTGCCTCGGAGCCTCCTACCTCCTGCCTCGGAGCCTCCTGCCTCCTCCCATCAGATCAGAACTTCCGAGCGTTCCTCGGTGGTATCCTCAAAGATTGCTCCTCGTCGAAGCAAGACAAGTCTCGTCTCCTGAGAAATTCCCTTGTTCTTGACAAACCGAGCATTTTCAACATTGGCACTTCTCAAATCCGCATCGGTAAGATCAGCACCACTAAAATTTGCACCCCCTAACTCGGCAAGGTTGAGATTCGCACGGATCAAGTTAGCATTCTCTAAATTGGCATTGAATAGATCTGCAAGGCTCAGATCCGCACTCCTGAGATCAGTCCCTCTAAGTTCAGCACTGCTCAGGTTGCTGCGAATTAGATCAGCACCCCTAAGGTTGGTGCATAAGAGATGAGCACTGCTCAAGTTGGCACGGATTAGATTAGCACCGTCTAGATCAGCAAGGCTTAAATCAGCACCCTTAAGATTAATTCCCATCAATCTAGCACGGCTGAGTTTAACTTCGCTCAAGTCCGCTTCACTCAAATTAGCACCAGCGATATCAGCTCCTCTCAGGTTAGCACTACCTAGATAAGCACGCATCAAAAAAGCCTCTCTAAGATTAGCGTCCCTCAGGTCAGCATAGCCTAAGTTAGTTCCCCTCAATTTAGCATTACTCAAATCGATACCGCAGAGTTTACTATTGCTGAAATTTGCCCCCCTGAGGTCAGCATCTCTAAGGTCAGCTTCAATTAACTCTGCACTGTTGAAGTCGGCATAACTCAGATTAGCACTGTCCAATCTAGCATTTTTGAGATCAGCTTCCCTGAAGTTAGCTCCTCGGAGATCCGCACTCCGGAGATCTGCTCCCCGGAGATCTGCTCCCCGGAGATCCGCTCCCCGGAGATCCGCTCCTCGGAGATTGGCATCGCTTAGTTGTGCTCTTCTGAGGTTGGTTCCCCGGAGGTCAGCTTCAATCAATTCGGCTTCGCTCAGATTAGTATCACTGAGGTTGGCTTCAGCAAAATCTTCAGCCAAGTTAAGACCCGCGATCGCAGCTAGTTGGCTCAGATTTCCTGTTTCTGCCGCTACAACTTGCTGGATCATAACTTGCAGATGATCAAGAGACTTGTCATCACTCATAGCGCAACTCCGCTCGACTTAGATAGGGCTTAATTTTTGGCTCCAGCAAATGTTGGACAATGAGTTTTTCCAACACAGCTTTTTTATTGCGACTAAGATCTGGCAACCACAATCCCTCAGCATCCGTCAAACAGACATTTCGCTGGGAAACTTCAAAAGTTGCCTCTACCCTACAGGGTAAAGCTAAAATGTTCAAAGTTGCCAAGTTTACTTTTAGGAGTGAGCCCTTTAAAGCAAGTTCGTCTCTTTCCTCTTCAAAAACCCAAACTGGATTCTCCTCAGAAATTTTGGTCGTTACATGACACAAAGAAATCGGGCATTGATTAGCTGAACTAGATTTTGAATCAACAACATTTGACTCAGCATCAGGTTTAATTTTTTTGAAAAAAATATTTTTCGCCAGTTCACTAATACTTATACCATTTGGCTGTTTATTCGTTGGGGATTGTTGTGGGTTTTGGGGCGGGGAAAGTCTCATCTGACCAGCTAAAGTCCTCGACTCATAGGGTATTTCACTATTTTCTAGCTTTAGTCTGAGTTCACCACCCTTGAGACCAAACTTGATACGACCCTCCCCTAGGGATTCCCACTGCTCATTGAAATTAATCGTTAACTGTAGGTTAATTTGCTGCGTTTCGGTTGGTGTTTGCCAAAACTCAAGCTCTTGACTTGTTGGCTGAACGGGAATTCCTGTCAGCTTCATGTACAGGCAATTGGGCAAGTTGTTCTCAGATTCTGGTTGAAGTGGAGGCAGAGAAGGTAGCATTGCCAAGTAGGAGATGGTAGTGCAAGGACTTATCTATTAAGGTACATGAACCTGCTGTCAAATTGACACTTCCTTGAGGAGGACGGGGCTTGGAAGAAGGCAGGAGGCAGGAGGCAGGAGGCAGGAGGCAGGAGGCAGGAGGCAGGAGGCAGGAGGCAGGAGGTAGGAGGTAGGAGGCAGGAGGCAGGAGGCAGGAGGCAGGAGGCAGTCCCAATGAAAAATTTCACCACCATGCATGAAAATTCATTTCTGGTGTCTCCCCGCGTCCCCGTGTCCCCTCGTCTATTTTCAGATTAGAAGGTTCTTAAGCTTGGCTATAACAATCGGTATTTTCGTAATTTCAGACAACAACAAAGTAACTTTTGATACATAAAATCACGCAATATCTGTAGGGAAAATTACTGATTTTTTGCTATACTCACATCTTGCACCAGTACATAAATACTTAATAAAGTCAATCAGAACAATCAATTCCAGTACTGAAACAGATCTTTTCCTCCTACCTCCTGCCTCCTGCCTCCTGCCTCCTGCCTCCTGCCTCCTGCCTCCTACCTCCTGCCTCCTGCCTCCTGCCTCCTGCCTCCTGCCTCTTAGGAGCTATACCAAAAAGTATGAGTAAACAAAAAAAACACCGTCGCCTAAGATGGAGATTTCCTGTACGGGAAATAAGTCAATCTTTGTCAGTATTCCAGTACAGTGGCAAAGCTTTGGGTTTAGTTTGGACTACTAACCACCGCCTGACAGTAGTGCTGGCAATTTTAACCGTGGTAGCAGGGTTATTACCAGCGGTAGTTGCTTATGTGGGTAAGCTAATTGTTGATAGTGTGGTCTTGGCTACTCAGTCAGGGATAACGAGCGATCGCTTAACTGCTTTTGGCTATGTCGGACTCGAAGCGATCGCAGTAATTTTACTTGCAGGTACTCAAAAAGGTCAAACTGTTTGCCAGTCTCTATTACGAGTGTTGCTGGGACAAAGGATCAATGTGCTGATTTTGGAGAAAGCACTGACTCTGGATCTGCCTCATTTCGAGGACTCAGAATTCTACGATAAGATGAATCAGGCGCGAAGAGGAGCCTCGACTCGTCCCCTCTCTCTGGTGACGCGCACTTTGGGTTTAGGACGAGATATCCTTTCCTTGGTAACTTATGGAGGATTGCTGCTGCAATTTTCAGTTTGGGCAGTAATCGTGCTGGCACTAGCTGCGATTCCTCCCTTTATTGCCGAGACGCGCTTTGCTGGGGAAGCCTTCCGTTTGTTCCACAGACGAACCCCAGAAACCAGGCAGCAGTATTATCTAGAAACTTTGATTGCTAGGGAAGACTACGCCAAAGAGGTGCAGCTGTACCAACTTGGTCCACTGATGCTACAACGGTATCACCGTACCTTCGAGCAAATCTACCAAGAAGACCGTAACTTGACCATCCGTAAGGGTTTTTGGAGTTACCTGCTAGGCTTGCTGAGTACTCTTACCTTCTATGCTGCCTACGCCTGGATTGTTGTGGAAACTATTGCTAATCGCATTTCCCTGGGGGAGATGACCATGTACTTGATGGTCTTTCGGCAAGGACAGTCTACTTTTTCCAGTGCCCTCACTGCCATTGGTGGCATGTATGAAGATAATCTCTATCTCTCTAACCTCTACGAATTTCTAGAGCAGGAAGTTCCTCAACCTGAAGGTAGGGCTACTAGAGGACTTATTCCCAACGATGGGATACGCTTTGAGAAGGTCACCTTTACCTATCCAGGAATGTCCCAACCAGCATTAAGAGATATTTCCCTTCACCTAAAACCAGGAGAAAAGTTGGCCCTTGTAGGTAAAAATGGTTCGGGAAAGACTACCCTAATTAAGCTTTTAACTCGCTTGTATACTCCAGATACTGGGCGTATTCTCTTGGATGGCTTAGACTTACAAGAATGGGATATTAAGATATTGCGCCGCCGCATTGGAGTGATTTTCCAGAACTTCGTTCAGTATCAGTTTACCGTTGGGGAGAATGTTGGGGTGGGGGATGTAGACCACCTGGAAGATTCAGTACGTTGGGAAGTCGCTTCAGAGAAAGGAATGGCTCTACCCTTTATTGAATCAATGCCTCAGGGTTTCCACACTCAGCTAGGACGTTGGTTTAGGGGAGGACAAGAACTTTCTGGGGGACAATGGCAAAAAATTGCCCTTTCCCGAGCCTTTATGCGCAGTGGAGCAGATATTTTGGTGTTAGATGAACCAACAGCTGCTATGGATGCAGAAGCAGAGATGCAAATTTTTGAGCACTTCCGCACAATTACTAACAATCAGATGGTTGTGTTAATTTCCCATCGCTTTTCTACAGTGCGGATGGCGGATAACATTGTGGTGATGACAGCAGGAGAAATAGTAGAGCAGGGAACTCATCAGGAGTTGTTGGAGAAGGGGGGTAAGTATGCGAGGCTGTTTTCGATTCAGGCAGCAGGATATCAGTAGTATTTGTTGTTTGTTGTTTGTTGTTTGTCATTGGTGTCAACTTAAGCTGAAACCCTTGCCCCACAAGGAACTTAAGTTCCTTGCTAATAGCTCAAGTCATCTAAAGATGACTAACTTAAGGTAAAACCGAAAAATTTAGTCCATTTTAATGGACTTAAGCTATTAGCCTTGGATTTGAATCCAATGTGGGTTAAGGAATCTAGCTAGCCAGCTATGTCTAACTCAGATCTTGCACCAAGCTCAAAAAGACCAAAAAACCGGATTTTGAGAGGCTGAAACCCTATTGAATTCGTTGTAATTTTGCTCAAAATCCGGTTTTCAACATCAGGTGCAAGATCTGAGTCTAAGCTTAAGTTGACACCAATGGCAGGCAGTGCGCCCCTACTTTCATGCATATTGATGAAATTTTTTTCATCGGGATTGCCTTGTTTCAGCTTTGTATTAACAAATGTAAAAACAATGCTAACTATTAGAATCTTTGTTGACCACTCTGGACGCTGGTCAGTATTACATCAAAGTTTTTTTTTGATCGCGAATTAACTACAGACTACAGTTTGAATTTATCAGCTACAGCTAATCAAGATTTCCTGACGGGAGAGCCAACGACTCAAGACTTTGCTCTGTTATTAGCCCTCAAACAAACTATCTTTGACCTACTAGAGAATATTCTAGGTATCACTGCCCCAGATGGTTAGTGGCGCGACACACCTAAAAATGTAGGTTGGCTGTAACGGAGTGAAACCCAACACAATGTGCTCCGGCGTTGGGTTTCGCTATCGCTACACCCAACCTACTTATTCCATCATTGTAGGTGTGTCGCGCCACTATATATAAAACCTGTCTAAGAGTTATTTTGCCCGTAATCATTCTACTGACCCTACAGGCGCACACCTATTCTATTATCTAAAAGGATACCAAATTTCCGGCACAAAAGTCAAAGGAATAGATGGGAAAAATAGTAACGAGGGTGTATGTAATGAGGGCGCACGTCGGTCATTGGTGTCAACTTAAGGCACAACCCTTGCCAATTGATGCTTTCGAGACGTTCTACTTTCTCTCTTAGCGGGTGACGTTACCCTACCTGATTAACAGTAAAAAGAGCCAGCGACAGGAGCATTCTCTTGCTCCTCCGCTCCTCTGCTCCTCCGCTCCTCTGCTCCCCAGCTTCAAGCGCTTTTCACCTTAAGTTGACACCAATGCACGTCGGTGCGCCCCTACGGTTTCCATCCCCAAATCCTTATTCGACTTTTTCAATAATCCCTAATTATTATCGGAAATTGAAATATCCCTGCCCCACCCAGTAGGGGCGCAATGCTTGCGCCCAACAGCATCTATGTTTACTAACCAAAAAGCCAGATTTTGAATCATTCCTACCACCTACCACCTATTCTTTCCCCGAAAATTACGACTTATTCTCCCAAGCCCTACTTGGAAATTTCCT
>JAAHHL010000499.1 GCA_010672185.1 Caldora sp. SIO3E6
TACCGTCACTGGCGTTCAGTCCTGTGCCCTTCCTATCTCCCCAGCTTCCTCAGCTTCCTCAGCTCCCTCAACTCCCTCAGCTCCCTCAGCTCCCTCACCTCCCTCAGCTCCCTCAGCTCCCTCAGCTCCCCCATCTCCCCCATCTTCCTCAGCTTCCTCAGCTTCCTCAGCTCCCTCAGCTCCCTCAGCTCCCCATCTCCGCGTCCCCGCGTCCCCGCGTCCCCGCGTCTCTAAAAATCACCGTCCACCAACAGTAATCGAATCAACTTTAATATGGGGTTGTCCTACTGTTACATAGACACTGCCGCTAATAGAGCCACAGAAACCAGCGGCTAGTCCTAAATCACTGGAGCACATGGAAATTTTATTCATAATTTCCTTAGCTTCTCCAATTAGAATGGCTCCTTTGAGGGGTTTGGTAATTTTGCCATTTTCAATCAGATAAGCTTCATCTACACCAAAGTTAAACTCTCCTGTTGCACCAACACTGCCACCACCCATCTTTTTGCAGTAGATACCTTGCTCAACCGAGGCGAATAAGTCGTCATTGGAGTAGTCTCCGGGAGCAATGTAGGTATTACGCATCCGGGAAGCAGCGGCATAGGCATAACTTTGACGACGTCCACTGCCGGTTCTGGGGTGTCCCGTGCGTAGGGAGCCAGCGCGATCCGCGAGGAAGTTCTTTAGTATACCTTTTTCAATCAATAGGGTTCTTTGAGCTGGCATACCCTCATCATCCATGTCAATTGTCCCAAAAGCTTTTTGGGAACGTCCTTCATCCCAAGCCGTTAGGCTTTCGTGGGCAATCTTTTCTCCTTTTTTATCAGCAAAAGGAGTGGTTTTTCCTTCAATCTGGGTAGTTTCCAACAAATGTCCACAGGCTTCGTGGAAAATTACTCCACCGAAGGAATTAGCCATAATGATGGGGTAATTGCCTGATTCAACATAGTCCGCATAAAGCATCTTACCTGCGGAAGTAGCTACTTCTTCTGCGGTAGATTCGTAGTCCCATACTCGCAGAAAACTAGGATCGCTAGTGCTACCAGCCCGTTGACCAATGGAGGAACGATTAGCTCCATCAGCACATAGTAGATTGTAGCCTACGGATTGGGTTAAGCGAATATCCCTGGCAAAGGTACCATCACTGGCTGCTACCAAGACTTCCTGCCAATCCCGAAAGTAAGCGGCTCGCCTTGCTTGTACATGAGTTGCTTTCCGGTTAAGTGCACCATTGGCATTCAGTAGAACTTCTCCCATTTCTTCCATAGAACTACTAACAGGGAGCCAAGCATCTTTACCGTTAGCGGTGGCGTAATCCCTCAGTAACTCCAGATTGATTTCTGGGATATAGGCATTGGGAGCAGGTAATTGCAATCCTTGAATAGAGAGAGCTTTTTCTAAAGCTGCTTTGAGTCCATTGAAGGATAAGTCATTGGTGCTAACATAGCAGTCAGCTTTTCCAATAAACACCCTGACTCCCGCACCGGTGGAAAGCCGGGGGGAAATACTGGTGATGAGATCATCTTCTGCTAAACAGCTGATATAGTTAACTCGTTCGAGGAAAATTTCAATAAAGTCAGCCCCCGCTGCCCTTCCTAATCCCAGGAGGGTAGAAAGAGGTGCTGCCCAAGTATCATCGAAGCGATCGACTGTGGATGTATATTTGAGGGTAGGTAATTCTTTGGTAAGAAGTAGATTACTTGACGGCATGGATGGCTTCCTAGTGCTAGTCGGACATAGAGGGTGGTTAGATCTCGTATCTGTCAGTCTAGCAAATTGGGAATTGGGAATTGGGAATTGGGAATTGGGAATTGGGAATTGGGAATTGAGAATTGAGAATTGGGAATTGAGAATTGGGAATAATGACCTCAATGTTAACTATGGGCTCTTTTAAAGGAAAATCTGATTTAGACGAAATTACCGCTCTCCTCAAAACCTGTGAAGCTGTTGAGCCTTCTGATAAGTGGCCTTCGGTATCTGATATACTTATGCAGTTTGATGCTCCTTCTGTGGATCAGCAGCGGGATATTCGCTTGTGGGAAGATGCGGATGGTAAGTTAATCGCATTGGCGGGGTTGATGATTCCCTCAGAGAAAGAAAAAGTTATCGATGGTTTTCTCTGGTTTCGTATTCTCCCTAGGGCTAGGGTTGATGCTCTCTACAGGCAAATTATTGCTTGGGGAGAAGAACGAATGGGGGAAGTTGGACAAGAGCGGAGTTTGGAGGTAAAACTATTATCTGGTGCTGTTGCTGAACAAAAAGAAGATATTGCTCTGCTAGAGAGCTGTGGTTTTAGGATTGAGCGCTACTTTCTGACTATGGTGCGGTTACTCAGTGAACCGATTCGAGAACCTCAATTACCAGAAGGCTTTACCTTGCGCCATCTCCAAGGAGAACCAGATGCTCAAGCTTGGGTAGAATTATTTAACTAAAATGTCGGGCTAAGTCCCACGCTGTACCCAACGGGTCAGCGTGTGGATACAGCCCGACCAACAAACAAACGCTCCATGCATCCACTTTCTGTAAAACTTGTGCTATCATAGTTTAGTGTAAACATTAGTTCACCTGAAACCATTGTACAGAGCCATAAAAGTCAGAATCTATCCAACTTCAGAGCAATCCCAAAAACTAAGCCAAGTGATGGGATGCGCTCGTTGGTGGTGGAATTATGCCTTAAATCTGTGCAATGACACTTATCAACACACAGGAAAAGGGTTGAGCCAAATAGCTCTTAATCGAGTTTTGCCTCAACTGAAGAAGGCACCAGAGACAGTATGGCTAAGTGAATGTTACTCACAAGTCTTACAGTCAACAACTCTGAATCTAACGAAGGCTTTTAAAAACTTCTTTGAGAAAAGAGCTGCATATCCCCGATTCAAATCCTATCATGGCAGACAATCAGCCCAATATCCTCAGAACTGCCAAATCCTTGATAAGGGGGTAAAAATTCCTCAAGTGGGAGTTATCAAGGCTTCAATTCATAGGCTATTTGAGGGGCAACTAAAAACCGTTACCATTACCAAAACGGCTACGGGAAAATACTATGCCTCATTGTTGTTCGACACGAAACAAGAAAAACCCTTAGTGGTCGTGACTGGGAAAGTAGTAGGTATTGATTTAGGATTAAAAGATTTCTGTATTACTCATGATGGAGAAAAGACCTCGAAATATGCTAATCCGAAACACCTCAAAAAACAGGAGAGAAACTTAGCCAGAAAACAAGCCAAATTATCCCGGAAGAAAAAAGGGAGTAAATCCCGAGAAAGAGCACGTAAGCTGGTAGCTAGAGTCCACGAACGTATAAGCAATGCCCGTCAAGACTTTCTACACAAATTATCAAGAAAAATAGTCAATGATAATCAAGTAGTAGTGGTAGAGAATTTGCAGATCAAGGGTATGGTATGCGCTTCGCCCATGCTTCGCAAACGTAATCACAACCTAGCGAAAGCTATCTCTGATGTAGGATGGGGAATATTTGTCAATTTTCTTGACTATAAACTACAAGATAAAGGTGGTTTGTTGGTAGAGATTGAGAGATTTTTCCCGAGCTCGAAAACCTGCTCAAGTTGTCTATATCAAATGTCAGCAATGCCATTAGATATGAGAGAGTGGACTTGTCCGAGTTGCGGCACTCACCATGATCGAGACGAAAATGCCAGCAAGAACATTAGAGCAGAGGGCATCAGGCAATTATCGGTCTTAGGAACTAGGACTGCTGCTGAGGGAGGGGATGTAAGATCAAAAGGTGGGCGTAAGTCTGTCTTGAGACATTCCCCTGTGAATTCAGAAGCCTACGCTGTACCCAAAGGGTCAGCGTAGGTAGTTCACTCAGACATTTATCGACCACTGGAATTATCACCCGGAAACCGTTGAGGGGTTTCAACATAAACTGACTAATCCAGAATTTCGACCAGATTTATCTCTAATTGCGATCGCTCCTGATGGTACTTTTGCTGCTTTTGGCGATTGTTATATCCCTAATGGAGGCAATCAAGGCTGGATTAATCCTCTAGGTACTAGGCGAGGTTACCGCCAGCGAGGTTTAGCAAAAGGGATTTTACAAGGGATTATGCAAAAGCTGAAAGCAGAAGGGTTGAAGACTGCAATGCTTTATGTTGATGCGGAAAATCCTTTAGGAGCACTGCGGTTGTACGAATCTGTGGGTTTCTACGCAACAAATACTCAGATTGCTTATCGCAAGGATGTGGAAAATTCCCGATAACCTACCACTGTAATTCTTATCGGAAATTGAAATATCCTTTCCCAACCCAGTAGGGGCGCAATGCTTGCCATTGGTGTCAACTTAAGCCTAGACGAGACGTAGCTGACTAGCTGGATTCCCCAACTCACCTTGGATTCAAATCCAAAGCTAATAGCTGAAGTCCATTAAAATGGACTAAAATCCTTCTGCTTCATCTTACGTTTAGTCATCTAAAGATGACTTGAGCTATTAGCCAGTTGTTTAAACGACCGGCGAGATAAGGTTTCACTAACACCATGTTAAATAATATCGCTCAGGACAACTAAAGGCAGACTGGCGACGCGACGAAATCCATAATCATTGGTTAAAAAAATACTACAATTGTGAGCTATTGCTGTTGCTGCATGGATAGCATCTGGCGTTTTCAAGTTTGTTTGGGAACGCATTTGTGCAGCCTCCTTCAAAATTGTTCTCGTAATCGGCAGCAACTGCATTTCTGTCGATAGTAGTAGTCTCTCATAAGCATTAACCAGAACTACATCAGCATTTTTGAGAGGAGCAACTAATGTTTCCAACAACGCCAGTTCACTACTAATAAGTTGGATATCAGCTATTGCAGAACGCTGCCACATCGGTCGCAGAAGTGACCAGTAAGTTGGATGCTTTTCTACACTGTAGATAATAATTTGGGTATCTAGATAAACAAGGCTAGATGCTGGTAGATTCAGTTCTCCCACTTACTACGTTCCTCCTGGAGATATTGGTCAGCTTCTTCAGGAGTTTTAAATAGTCTTTGTCCTGGTAGTTCATCTAGAATGTCTATAGTAGAGTAGTGAGGTTTCTTCTCCTTGCTGTGTTGATAATTATCTGAGAAACTTTCTGTAGTTCCCAAGTCAGGTTCCCACAACATTAGGTCTCCTGGTTGACACTTAAGAGCAACACAAAGCTTCTCAAGGGTGGCTCGTTCCAATCTTTCTGGCATCTCCTGAGAATTCTTCAACTTCGAGATGGTGACAGGATGCATTCCCGTTGCTTCCGTCAAGTCCTTATTTTTCAGATATCGCTCAGCCATCAGTACATTCAAGCGCCATTTGACAGACATGGTTCTTCCTCAATCAGAGCAGTACTTTAGTCTCTATGTTTACATAATTAGCCTCTGGGACTAAATTTTATCGCTCGTAGAGATTAAAAAAATAGCGATCGCGCAAGTAAGTCGTAGGTTGGGTTGATGAAGGTAAGCGTAAGCCTTCTCGTAGAGTAGCCCAACAAATCCTTTCTATCTAAAAAATAGGCAATTTGTTTCTATCCCTTTTCAGGGTGAGAGGTTTGGAGAGCAAGCCCTTTTCAGGGCGATGCCACAGGGTTAGAGGTTCCCATCCCTTTTCAGGGTGAGAGGTTTGGAGAGTGCAGCCAAGGCACAATCCAAGCAGCAGGGAGGATAACGTTTATAGGGTAGGTCAGGGATATCACTATCCCCTTCCCCCCGACTAACCGGACATGCAAGTTACCAAGCATCCGACTAATGCGAATCCGACGCTACCTGGTACTCCATACCTCGCCTTCAGACTCTCGCCCTAATGAGTGTATTGAGTTAGTGGCAATTGGATTGTGCAACCTTGCCTTCAGACTCTCGCCCTACTAAGTA
>JAAHHL010000005.1 GCA_010672185.1 Caldora sp. SIO3E6
CCTTGAAAAAGGGGGGCTCTTGTTCCATTGGTGTCAACTTAAGGTTAAACCCTTATCCCGCCTGGAACTTAAGTTCCAGGCTAATAGCTCAAGTCCATTAAAATGGACTAAATTTTTCGGATTTATTTAGTCATCTTTAGATGACTTGAGCTATTAGCCTCATCATTTAAATCCAAGGCGGGTTATGAAATCCAACCAGTCAGCTATGTCTAGGCTTAAGTTGACACCAATGCTCTTGTTCCCCCCTTATGAAGGGGGGTTAGGGGGGATCAACAGGGATTAAACCTTACTAACCGAGCAGTATTGGGGTCAGTATTACCCTCACCCCAATTCTTCTTAGTCCCGTGGGCGAATGGTTTAAGCCGTCAGCCTCTCAAGCTGGAGATGCGAGTTCAAATCTCGTCGGGACTCCCAATATTAGACGTGGAGACGCGGAGACGCGGGGACGCGGAGAAACAGAGATTAGGACTACTAAATTAAATGTGTCTAACTCTGGAATTCTAGCAGCGTAGCTTAAGGGTAAAGCCCCAGCCTCATAAGCTGGTCTATGCGGGTTCAACTCCCGCCGCTGCCACTAAGTTTGGGGATGGTGTAATTGCCAATATTTCAATTTTCCAACCAAAGCTGAAGTAAATGTAACATACCATTTCCTGTAACTTGCATAGTGCCGTAGGCAAATCTGGTTAAGCCGCTTGTCTTTCAAACAGGTGAACTGCGGGTTCAAGTCCCGTCGGCACTACTTAAGGAGAGGTGGCCGAATGGTAAGGCACTTCCCTGCTAAGGAAGCATGGGGTAACCCATTGCAGGTTCAAATCCTGTCCTCTCCTTTCTGTAGTACCTTATCTAAATTGTACTACACATTATCTGGGTCGGCTCGCCTATTAGGGTGGGCAGCGGTCTGTAAAACCGTCGTTTTTGTGCGTTGCAGGTGCGAATCCTGCCCGACCCACTGATTACCAATGGATAATTGATAATGGATAATTGATAATTAATCAATCCGGTTTAAAGCCTCTCTTTGTAAGGAGAAAAAAGCGCTAAGAGATTTCCTCATATTAAATCAAACACAGTTTTAACCTTCTTGTAATTATCCATTATCCATTATCCATTATTCATTAATGAAGAGAGCGTGGTGTAATTGGATAACACGTCAGGCTACGAACCTGGAGAAGTGGGGGTTCAAATCCCTCCGCTCTCGCTTATGTCAAAGGGGTGAACGAAATTTTGGTTGGGATTTCAATTCTCCGCGTCTCCGCGTCCCCGCGTCCCCGCGTCTGCTTATTTATTCCCCCAACCCTTTTTTCGCTCACCCATTTCAAAGGCGGTTAGCTCAAATGGCTAGAGCAGTGGTCTCCAAAACCAAAGGTTACAGGTTCAACTCCTGTACCGCCTGTTTTCCCCCGGTAGCTCAGTTTGGTGAGAGCGCTGGTCTGAAAAACCAGAGGTCGTCAGTTCGATACTGACCTGGGGGACTGTCGTTGCCCTGTAGCTCAGTGGTAGTAGCGGTCGCCTGTTAAGCGAACGGTCGTAGGTTCAATCCCTACCAGGGCAGTTGTTGCCGGATGGACGATAGGCAAGTCGCCGTGATTCTGACTCACGGAGAGGTTGGTTCGACCCCAACGACCGCATCTAACCGGCATCTAATCATTGCCCTGTGGTGTAACTGGCAGCATATCTGACTTTGACTCAGACGGTCTAGGTTCAAACCCTGGCGGGGCAGCCAAATTATACTCCTGTAGCCCAATTGGAAGAGGCGGCTGTCTCAAAAATAGTGTGTTGTGTGAGTACAAGTCTCACCAGGAGTACCAAAACTTGCTCCTGTGGCGGAATTGGCAGACGCGGCAGACTTAAAATCTGTTCTTTTTTTGTGGGTTCGACTCCCACCAGGAGCATCAACGGGGTGTAGCGCAGCTTGGTAGCGCGTCTGCTTTGGGAGCAGAATGTCGTAGGTTCAAATCCTGCCACCCCGATTTTATCTACTTAATTAAATCTGCTTAATTTGTCATAATTAGAGGGAGAAAGTGAAAATGTCTAGGATGCGATCGCAATTCCGAACTCTACGAAACGATGACTTTCAAAGTTGTGTCAAAACAAACACTGCCCTGTGAACTCTGTGAAAGAGAAATGGCTCGTTTAACCGCCCATCACCTCATTCCCAGACAAAGCACTAAACGCCAGAAAGTAGAAACAAGCCCGACGATCGATATTTGTTCGGCTTGCCATCGCCAAATCCATGCTTTATTTGATAACAAGTATCTTGCCAAAGAATTAAACACCCTAGAGAAGCTGAAAAAAGAACCACAAATGCAGAAATTTATTGCTTGGGTGAAGAAGCAAGATCCCGGTAAGCGGGTAACAGTTCATCGGCCAAAATAAGAAAGATTTCACTTAATTGAATTGATTTAAAGAAGGATAAAATTTTCAGCCTTTATCTTTCATAATTTAATTTTTCTGCCCCTGTGATGTAATTGGAAAACATCGCTCGCTTAGAACGAGTGTTTTGCAGGTTCGATGCCTGTCAGGGGTATTAGGTTTAAAACTTAAATGCAGTAACCGTTCCTGTTGGAAGTATTTGGTGTCACGCGGGGATGAAGCAATAGTGGCTTGTCAGGCTCATAACCTGAACATCAGCAGGTGCAACTCCTGCCCCCGTCACCAAAATAAGTCAGACAAGGGAGACAAGGAGGACAAGGAAGACAAGGGGGACAAGGGAGACAAGGAGGATAATAGTTGTAAAGAGCATGACAGGCAAGATGCCTGTTCCACTTATAACTGATGATTTAATTTAATCTTATCCTTCCCAAATTTGAAGCTGTCGTTCAGCAGCAACAATGCAATTGAGAAACTTGGGTGGATGGAGGAAGTTGTCATAAGCTAACGCCATCTGTCGAGCAGCTTCGGGGTAGGGAACTCGCCCTATTCCTGTACCTAATCCAGGACAAGCAACAGTATCAATTGTGCGATCGCTAGATTGATTATATCGTCGAACAGCGAGAAGCATTGCCCACATTGCCACGTAGGGAATGTCAGTACCAGCAATCGACATTGGCACTCGCATCGTCGGTGTATGAGCAAGAAAAGGGTGCTTTGGATGACCTGTTTCCACAATAAATGATGTGCCGACAGGCTGTTCCCCCAGAAATTCCTTCAGGATGTACTGCTGAACTTTGGTCATCAGAGAGTGACCGAAAAACCGAATGATTGCTGCATCCATGCCACCATCCATCATACCAAATGAATTGGCAGGGCTAACTAAACAGTCAAACTCCGGCAACCACTCGAAATAGTTATTAACTATTTCAATATTGGGTAAATAGCTGAAATGTTTTTGAAAAGCTGCAAACAGTTGTGAGTTAGGAGCTACAAGTATTAGCTTCAATTGTTGAAATTACCTCCGCTTAGCAAATTATTGTAGTTGCAAGCTAGGGTAAGCGTCAACTGAGCTGATAGCAAAATTCGATGCAGGTGTGATGTAACTAGCAACATGGGGCTCTTGTAAAGCCTTCTTGCGAGTGCAAATCTCGCCACCTGCTTGTGTTAATTTAAACTCTTTTTTCAATTCCCAATTCCCAATTCCCAATTCCCAATTCCCAATTCCCAATTCTCCATTCTCCATTCTCCATTCCCAAGAGGAGGTGATCTCCAATGACTCAGATGACAGTAACAGATGCACTGGCAGAATTGACGCTGCTGGAAAAACGCATTGATTCCGCAAGATCCGCTTTAGAGCAAAATACCTTAATTGCAGTGGTTGAAGTCGGCAAAGTACCAACCGGTTTCAGATCTAGAGATGAACATGCAACCAAAGCCAGAGCAGCTTTACAAAGAGTCGATGATCTAATTAATCGCAGACGAACCATTAAAAGAGCGATTGTTCTTTCTAATGCTTCAACAGCAGTTTCTGTGGCAGGACAAGAGATGACAGTTGCCGAAGCGATTGAAATGAAGAACTTTATCTCTTACTACAACAATGTTCTGGCGACAATGACCTCAGCTTACTCTCGCACCTGCCAGGAGTACAAAACTGCTCAAGCAAAGGTTAAGCAGCGACTGGATAAACTGGCAATGGAAGTATTGGGTAAAAATGCTTCCTCTGAGAAGTACCAGTCATTAGCTGATAGTTTCCTAGAGCGAGAGGGAGTTGAACTACTCGATCCCACTAATTTAGCGGAAGAAATTGCCAGACGACTAACCTTTATCGAGCAGTTCGAGTCAACCGTTGATCGTGTACTTTCTATCAGCAATGCCCGAACAATGATTGAAGTTCCAGATTAACATAAACTTGCTGGTCACTCGAAAATCTCTAAATTTATGGTTTGAGATGGATAGCTCAACTGCGTAGAGCACATGCTAGTAGAAGCATGAGGTGTCGATTCGCAACCGACTCCATCTTCCACTATCCTTAAAGCTTAAAGCTCAACGCTTAACGCTTAAAGTTCAATCCTTAGAGATTAGACCATTAACCTTCAAACCCTAAAGGTTAACCCTCGATTAAATCCAGGGCGTTGGTTATAGGTTCCATAAAACCTTGAGGTTTCCACCTGGCTGAGTGGTCAGCATTATAAGTAATAAGCGCCTAACGGCGAATTCAAAATTCAAAATTCAAAATTCAAAATTGATGAATCGCCGAAAAAGAAGTGAGAAACTAGTCATATCAATAGATTCAGCCCTAAATGTGTGATTCTAGTTTCTCAAGAGTAATAAGTCATGAGTGTAGACAATTATGAAGCGAATTGCGATCGCTAAAGATACGGTAAAAATTCTTGAAGCAGGTTACTACTGCTTTCCTGATGGTAAACGGGTCGATATTGTTCAAGAAGTGGCATCTTGCCTAAAACAAACTAAATGCTACGAACCGGATAGTCTCTCAGCTATCAAACAAAACATTCTCTCTGGTAAACCTCAATACTCAACTATTGAATTTGCAGTCAGGAATGAGACAACTTTGATGGGAGCAGAACGTCTGGCACAGTCGCAACAATTTCAAAAAATTGGAGTCCTCAACTTTGCTTCTGCTAAAAACCCAGGAGGTGGATTTCTTAAAGGTGCTCAAGCTCAAGAAGAAAGTCTAGCACGGAGTTCTGCTCTTTACAAAAGTCTCTTGCAATGTCCTGAATACTACGATTTTCATCGTTCTCATAAATCTCTCTTATATTCTGACCGGATGATCTACTCACCAGGTTGTCCAATTATCCGCAGAGATGATGGAACGTTACTAGAGCAACCCCATCTTGTCGATTTTATAACAAGTCCCGCTCCCAATGCTGGGGCTATTTCGAGAAATCAACTACAAGAGGGAGAGAAAATTGTCGAGGTTCTCTACAATCGCGGTGCAAAATTGCTGAGTCTAGCTACTTATTTTGGTTGTGATGCCCTAGTTTTAGGAGCTTGGGGATGCGGTGTTTTTAGAAATGAACCATCAATAGTTGCTCAAATGTTTGCCGATTTGTTATTGCCTCAAGGTCAATTTGCAGGAAGATTCAAAAAAGTATTATTTTCTGTACTTGACTCGACTAAACAAGAAAGGATATTGAGAGAATTTCAGAGTCGATTTCTCAAGGGTACCTGATTATCCATTTTGAAAGATGCGGATATGGTGCAATGGCTAGCATGTGAGGCTTCCAACCTCTTGATACGGGTTCGAGTCCCGTTATCCGCTTGATACCAAATCCGGTTCTCATAGTACGTGAAAAATAATTCAAAGTCCCCCAAAATTGGGGGATTTAGGGGGCTAAGTAACACGTTTTTTATCAACCAGATTTGGTACTACTCACATCTTCCACCAGTACAAACATACTTAATGGCGTCAATCAGAACAATCAATTCTCATACACCAAACAGTCAAATTTTATCACTGTTCCCTGTTCCCTATTGCCTATTCCCTTCCTTTACAGGTAAGTTTTCGACAGGCGTGCAAGATCTGAGTACTACATAGTCCTGTAGCTCAGTCGGGAGAGCGCCTCTCTTACAAAGAGGATGTCGCAGGTTCGATTCCTGTCAGGACTACCAATTCCTGCCCCCATAGCTCAGCGCATAGAGCAGCGCCCTTCTAAGGCGAGTGTCCCAGGTTGGAATCCTGGTGGGGGTGCTTGATCTGGGAATGTAGCTCAATTGGCAGAGCAGGTGACTCTTAATCACTTGGTTGCGGGTTCAATTCCTGCCATTCCCATCCATTAAACTAGACATTATCAAGGACGATGAGTTGCGAACTCGAAACAACCCGATTACAGCTTCGACTTTCTCAAATTAAGGATACTCAAATCCTCTACAGACTCTGGACAAATGACCAAATTCGGTATTTTCTATTTGATAACCGAATAATCTCGCCAGACGAGGCATCTGTACGAGTGCTGGAGAAGCTAGGGATGAGGCAAACAGGAAGGGAAGTCGTTAATGAGCATCCACTTCTTTACTTTGAAAAATTGCGATCGCCTTAGGCACTAGCGCAGCTAATTGCCGAAGGTGCAGCGAAGTTGCTCCCAAGAGATAGCTTAACAACAACTTCGCTAATGTTTACAAATCCTCTTACTCAAATTTGGGTGGTTGGCATAGCGGCTGTGCAGCAGACTTTTAATCTGCACTAGATAGGTTCGACTCCTATACCACCCACTTTAAGAAAGCTGGGGGAGCTGAGGGAGCTGAGGGAGCTGGGGAGAAAAATTTTGCATGAAAAACGATTTGTATGAACAATTATCCGGATTTTGTATGACAGCCTAACAAGTGAGGCACAATAGTGGCAATTATGTCTTTATACCCAGTTTATTTAGAGGTAATACATTTATTTTCTCCGCGTCTCCGTGTCCCCGCGTCTGGAGCGTCTATCTCAACTGCATCTTATACCAATGGGTCTGTAGCTTAACTGGTAAAGCGTCAATCTGGCAGATTGAAAGATAGGGGTTCAACTCCCCTCAGTATCCACCAAGCATTGATTCATATAAAGTGATGCCAATTTACTTTTATAGCACCCGTACACAAACCTATGGTTGTTTCTCCAACTTTTCCCGACATGGTTTTGAGCTAGATGAACTGTGGTGGGTAACTAGTGAACATTACTTCCAAGCACAGAAGTTTGTCGATACTGATCCTGCTTGGTTTGACAAAATCCACTCAGCCAAAACTCCCAAGGAAGCTGCAAAAATGGGACGGAACCGCAGCCATCCTCTCCGTAGTGATTGGGAACAGGTCAAAGATGAGATTATGAAACGAGCCGTGTTGCAGAAGTTTAAAACTAATGCCAACATTCGCGAGATTCTTCTAGCTACGGGTGATGAATTAATTGTTGAGAATGCGCCCCATGATTACTACTGGGGGTGCGGTAAAGATGGCAGTGGAAAAAATAGATTAGGAGAGATTTTAATGGCAGTCCGCGAGATATTGCGTTCATCATAATTTTATTAACTATCACCTATAGCAATTGCCAAGGCGATTAGGACAACGCCAAATGCAGCAAACCTTTACCTGTCAATCTTTTCCCTTAGAGCCTTCTGCCTTCTGCCCTCTGCCCTCTGCCTTTTGCTATAACACCTACCACCTAAAAAGGGGACTTAGTGTAACGGGAACATACGACTCTTGCACAGTCGTGACAGGGGTTCAACTCCCCTAGTCTCCATTGTCCAAAATGGTGTCTGAAGTCGAAGTGGTCGAGACGCTAGCCTGTGAAGCTAGTCATTAGCGGGTTCGAGTCCCGTCAGACACCCTGTGGAAGATGCCGCTGAATGGACGGCAAGCGGTCTTGAAAACCGTGGTACGGCAGCGATGTCGTAGGGGTTCGATTCCTCCATCTTCCTTTTTCCACCGGAAGCCGAGAAGCGAGGCACTGTGCTGATAACGCAGGGGTAGAAGGGGCAGTACCTTCCCGGTGGATTGCTTATAGGTATTTGATGAATCTATTGGTAAATTTTCCTCTTGTCAACTATACAAGATATGCGATCGCTATAAACGTCTTTGCCATTGTCGAGGATCGCGCTTAACATGAAAACAAGCTACAATAACTATGATTTCACCTCTCACGATATAGAGTAAGCTATAAGGAAATTTACGAATTAACTTTCGCCTTACTTGTTGATAAACTACAGCAGAAGCAAAAGGATTTCTTTGAATAGTGGACAAACTGGCATCAACAACTCGAATGAATTCTGAACCTAAGCCAGCATTTTGCTCCTCATACCAGTTATAAGCCTCTTCTCAATCCTGCTCTGCTTCTGGTAAAATTAAAACTTGATATGTCATTACAAGATTTATTAATTAAATTTTTGTTTGAAATCCTCCCATTTGGCAAGACAATCTGGATTTTGTTCGTATAACTCCAAACGACGAGATAATTCTTGTTTTTGGCTATCGGTAATTGCAACTTCTTCGGGAGAAATGGCAATAGTATCCCAAATATCTTGAACTAGCTGAATTCGTTCGGAAATACTTAATTGTAAAATATTGTTAGGCAGTAAATTTTCCATAAGTTGATTTCCTGAACTTTATATACCATTATACTAAAGATTGAAAGAGAGCGATCACTCTCTTGTATTAATCAAATGAGGTATTTTAACGATGAATATAACTGTTGATGAAATACAACGTGAGCCCCTAAAATATCTGCGTCAAGTAGAAGCAGGTGAAACTGTTATAATTATGCGCTTTAATCAACCTATCGCTGAACTTAGACCGATTGCTAGTAGTAAGCAACTGCGACCATTTGGTTTGTGTGCAGGTGAGTTTACTGTTCCAGATGATTTTGATGCTCCTTTACCAGAAGAGCTTCTCAATTCATTCGAGGGTCAATGAGGATTCTGCTGGATACACATATATTCTTATGGTTCATCAGTGGCGATACCAAGTTATCAAAAGATGTTCGGGATGCCATTCGTGATCCCAACAACGAAATCTATCTGAGTGTAGTGTCAATTTGGGAAGCAATTATCAAGTACCAGTTAGGTAAATTACCTCTGCCGGAGCATCCCGGAACGTATTTACCTAAACAGCGAGATCTGCATCAGATTGCTAGTCTTGCTCTTGATGAAAGCTGTGTAGTTCAACTGATGAATCTGCCACTCTTACATCGTGATCCTTTTGATAGAATGCTGATTTGTCAAGCATTACAGAATGGTTTGACCATTGCGACAGTAGATACAGCAATTCGTGCATACAGAGTAAGTGTCATCTAGCGATCGCATATCTTGTATATGCGATCGCTATAAATGTCTTTGCCATTGTCGAGGATCGCGCTCTTGTATTGTAAAACCCTCTGTTACTAGTTATCCTTAGGTCAAGAAGGATCAGTTAGAGAAAACTAAAATGATACCCAACACTTCCCTAGAAGAACGGCTTGCAGCAGTAGAAGCAATGATCGCTGAGTTGCAGAAGAAAATTGCAGATCCTCAGCCAGCAAATTGGCTACAACAAATTACTGGCTCCTTCAAGGATGAACCTGCTTTTGAGGAGGTACTTGCTTACGGAAGAGCAATTCGCCAAGGAGATGAGTCTTTGCTCGAAGCGCAAGACGAACTATGAAATACTTGTTGGATACAGATCATCTAAGCATTCTTCAACGACAAGCAGGAGCAGATTACAATAACCTTTCGATGCGCATGGCTCAGTACTCACTATCAGATTTTGCTGTATCGATTGTGATGTTCCATGAGCAGATGATTGGATGAGGTAGTAGCAAGACAACTCGATGCGAGCCTGGAGAGAGCCCTTGATGCTGGAGTATTTGGGGTTCCGACATTTATTGTGTCGGGGGAGCTTTTCTGGGGAAATGATCGACTAGTTTTATTACGTCACTATCTTCTTTCTCATCAAGGAGTTGTTTAATCTGATCTCGACCTAGTGATGCGATCGCTTTTTAATTGAACGTATATAATAGTACAAAATTACAATTTTAGAATATGTACATATACCTACAATCTAAGGTATTTTAATCAAGGGGGTGAATTAAGTGCTATCCTGCTTTGATATAGCAGATTATTTTATTTGGCTAGCGAATGAAACTGGATCTTTCATTAGTAACTTGAAGCTTCAAAAGCTAGTTTACTACGCTCAGGCTTGGTATCTTGCACTCTATGATCAACCTCTCTTTGAAGAGGATTTTCAGGCTTGGGTGCATGGCCCGGTAATTCCATCTCTCTATCAGTACTACAAATCTTTTGGGTGGCAGCCAATACTTAAAGATGTTGCTCCTGAACTTCCCAAAGATGTTATCCAATTTCTTGATGAAGTTGCAGAAGAATACTGGCTCTCCAGTAGTTAGGGTGATAAGTTGAGGTTATCATTTCTGTATTCCTTACAGAGAAAGGATGACAGAAATATATTTTCGAGGAAGCTATCAGAAATACCGGAATTTTCACCATAAGTACGGGAGAGCCATCTTGCCTAGCCGTTGCTAAAAACTCATATAGCTTTACCTTAGGCACCAGTGAAAAAGTAGGACTCACCTCCACTTCCTGATACTCCCCATCATGCAAGCTATAAATTCGCCAAACTTTGCCGTTATACCGCCAAAATTCTGGAACTCCCAGAGCAGCGTAGAGCTGTAACTTGTTAATATCAGTGTGAGTGATATCAACTTCCACCACTAAATCCGGCGGTGGATCTCGCTCAAGATCGACATCCCTACCTGCAACCAAGGGTTGATTCTGAATATAGTAAGCATCATCAGGTTCAGCTGACTTATCCAATTCTTCCCTATCCAGGGTAGTCGAACCCATCGTTTTCACCTTCATCCCCAGTTCCACTAANAGTGATCCGGGTACTGAATCTACCCGTAGTCCTTACCAAGGAGATGGATAGTGCTGATGTCGTTTTGGGTTTGCGATCGCATGTCAAAAATCACTCCAAGATTCGGTCTATTGCCAGGGCGCGTCATGTGCCCATTCACGGGATAAAATCCAGTACCATGCCTCAGATTAGCCGTGCTTTACGGTATCTGCTGCACATGGATGATCCCAAAAACCCTGAGGCGATCGATCTGCGCTTATTTGCTCACAACGGTAGTGATGATGAAATAGAAGCCCTAGAAGAAGCTCGTCTTGCCGTTGAGCAAATTGTCATTCCCCAAGGGCAACCAGTGGAGTTATTGCCGCGATCGCCAAAAGTGCGTAAGATGCAACACGAACTAGTGGAGCACTATCGCCTGAAATCTGACAGTTTTGGCGATGAACCCAATCGGCGCTTACGTATTTACCCAGCTTGAAACCATCAACACTCCCCTGGGATTTAGCTTTCGGCTATCAGCTTGGGGAGTGTGTCTTCTTTGGCATTGGGAATTTTCCTCATAGGACTTGACATTTCCTGGGTAGTAACTGTTAGGATAAATAAGGCTAAATCAATGGGGTGTAGCCAAGTGGTAAGGCAGCGGGTTTTGGTCCCGCCATTCCTAGGTTCGAATCCTAGCACCCCAGTTTAAATAGGGCTTGCTGAATTAGTGCGCAAGCTATACCAGACAAAGCTTTCAGCCTTTAATAAGCCAAGTATTGTACAAGGAAATGTATCAAATGGGCTCAAAAAGCTGGCATTGTTGTGGAAAATCCCTGGCTAATCTTCAAGCTGAAAGCTGACAGCTGACAGCTGATAGCTAAAAACTGATAGCTAAGGACTTCCTTTCAAGAAACAAGGGAGCAGAGGAGCAGAGGAGCAGAGGAGCAGAGGAGCAGAGGAGCAGAGGAGCAGAGGAGCAGAGGAGCAGAGGAGCAGAGGAGCAGGAGGAAAGAGATTTGACAAAAGTTTCGACCCTCATTACTCATTACTCATTACTCATTACTCATTACTCATTACTCAAAAAAGCTCTCCCACACCTTTTTTCGTTCACCCGTCCCGTTGAGCCTCTTTTTCTCTACACCCTACACCCTGACTACTTTACAATTGTCTTGTCACCCCTGAAGATTTGCTGTCCAATTTCAATAATCTCAATGCCCACCAATCCCGGTTAATTATGGTGGGCATTGTGAAGAAATGTTTGCTTTCGTTATGATGGCAATCCAACCTAGGAAGTAAGTTGCTCGCACTAATCTGGGTCGTTACTATCTTGACCATTACCACCGCAACCGCAACTATCACCATCACCGCCGCAATTACATTCGCCTAGCGCTTCCAACAAGTCATGATGCCTATCTTCAACTTTCTCTTCAACTTTCTCTTCAATTTTCTCTTCAATTTTGATGCAATCATTCATAAGATATGTCCTCTTGCTTTTTGGTTTTGTTATTCAGGTTTTTCAGGACTAGATTTGTTGACTCACCATTACAGTTAGTAAACTTCACATAATAGTAGTATAATTAATAGATAACAAATCTATTTTTGGCTGTAAAATTAATAATTCTTAACAGGTAATGATAGACTTACATTTCAAGAAAAATGGCTTGAATTAGACATATCGAAAAACTCAATATTGATCTATAGCGTTTCCCAATAAGTTGTGAATCTAGATTGTCGTTTTTTTTATTAAAAAAATTCTCTGTATTCATTTCCCTGCTCCCTGCTCCCTTTTTCAGACCATTCAGTGTTTATGACCCAGATGGAAACGCTATACGTCCCATAGGGATTTCAGGTTCTTTTCTGGAGATATCTATTATATTAGATAAATAATCGTAGGTTTTGAGCCTTTAAGTTATGGCATTCAGTCCCCAGTCTTCTGCCCTGCCAACGGGAAGTCTACGCAAAGTTCATCACATCGCCTTAAATGTTAGGGATATAAACGCATCTCGTCACTTCTATGGTAATATACTAGGTTTACACGAACTCACTGGCGATGAGGTTCCCTCTACTTTCGTACCCTCGGTAACTGCTGGCAAGCTTGCCAACTTTATCACGCCAGATGGCACAGCTATCAATCTCTTCTGGAAACCAGAGCTGCTACCGCCCGCTCCAGATCCTGATCAAGCTTTTACTCGTGCTCATCACTTAGCTTTTGATATTGCTCCAGAATTATTTGACCAAGCTGTTGCCGTGCTATGCCATCATCAAGTTCCCATAAATTCTGGGCCAGTCAGTCGTCCCACTGGACGTGGCATCTATTTTTATGATCCTGACGGCTTTATCATAGAACTCCGCTGCAACCTCCTATCAGCTTGATCGGTTTTTCGTAGTGGCATGGCAAGTTTTAAATGTAAGTGTAGATAATCACATGTTCATTAATTAATAAGGATGAAGGGAAAGATTAACCGAATTCGGGTCTTCCGTACGTTGTGCTAAACTATCAGATTTAATAGCTCATAAAGCTTGCCACACAAAGACTGTAGCACCTAAGTAACTCAAAACTCCTGGAAATTTGGTAATAAATGGCTAAAGCTATCGCTGTTAATACTTTGCTAATTCAAACTAATAATTTAGCACACCAACTACGGAAGACCCAAATTACGCAGAGCTAATCCTTGTTATTTTGTGCTATTATTTTATGATAGGTAAAATCTGCGCACATATATATAGCAATTCTCTTTATCAAAGATGAAGACTATTTGGTAAATTTTACTCAACCATTTTTCTCCCCTTTATGTCTAAGGCAGTACAATATATAACTAATGAGCAAGGAGAACGAGTGGGTGTTTTACTCGATTGGAGTACCTACTCTCAACTCTCCCAGTCATCAAAGTTAGACGAAGATTGTTTGATGGGGTTAAGTGTTGATGAGTTAAATGCCCTTGCAAGTTGTACCTTAGCTGTGGTTGAGCAAACTCGTTTGGATGATTTAATCGCCAGAAACACAGAATCATTGCTCTGTGCCGATGAAGTTGCCCAATTAGATGATTTGTTGGCGAAGGCAGATCATTTAACCCTTCTCAAGACTCGTGCTAGATATACCCTCGAGATAGAGTAGTGGGAGCATCTTGCTCGCTTTTTCCCTCTAGCACACGCTACTGTTGCATTTTTACCGGGAAATCCCTAATCAACTCTTCACTTATTACTTATTACTTATTACTTATTACTTATTCTCCCAAGCCCTACCTACTTTTTGGTGGTATTATTATGGATAATGGAATAGGTCTGCGCCTGTAGATTCTGGTCAGGTAAAAAAATACGATTAGGGCAAGCTGATACTGTAGGCGATTGAATTTAAGACAGGCAAGATGCCTGTTCCACCAGAGATTGTCAAAACTCTTCCTTTCAATTAAGAGACTTGACTTCTCCCTACCCCCTAACACCTACAACCTTATCCAACCTATTGATTGCCTCCCCTGGACCTACCACAGAGACATAAGGCTCCATCAAATATTGCTGTGCAACTGCTTGAGCCTCTGTTGGGGTAACTTGAGCCACGTCTTGCTGAAATTCGAGGTCAAATTCAATTCCCAATCCTAGGGATTCATACCAACCATAGACTTGAGCTAGCTGAGCATTAGTCTGTTTGCCTAGGGCATATTGACCTAGAAGCTTATTTTTAGCAGTCTGGAGTTCCTCGGAATCTAACTTGGTAGCGCTAAGTCGCTCGACTTCAGTGCGCAAACCATCGAAAGCTATTTCCGTATTTTCTGGTGCTGTACCTATATAAACAGCAAACATAGAGGCTAACTGACGTGTCGGATAAAATGCTGAGACATCATAGGCTAAACCCCGCTTTTCTCGCAATTCCACAAACAAGCGACTGGAAAGGCCATTACCAAGATAGGTACTGAGCAGTTTCAGGGTAGCATAATCCTTCTCTTTGACAGAGGAAGCATGATAGCCCAACATCACAATTGATTGCTGAGTTTCTTCAGGTGTCTTTACATGACAAGGGTGGGAAGTGAGGGAGGATAACTGGGGTTGTGTGGGAAGTATCTCTGTAGGCTGCCAATCCCCAAACACTCGCTCTACTTGTTCAACTGCTTCTTCGGACGTCAAACGACCGGCGATACTAATCACCATATTGTTGGGATGGAAATGAGCTTGATGATACCATGCCAAATCAGTGCGGTTTAAGCTAGAGGCAGTTGCTTCTGTGCCCAAAATTGAAGTGCCATAGGGATGGTTGGGATAAATTACCCGCCGCAATTGTTCATAAGCAACAGTAAAAGGTTGTTCTTTCTGAGAGCGAATACCCTGGATAGTCAGTTGTTTCTCTAGCTCTACCTCAGATTCTGGGAAACTAGGGTAACGCAAAATCTCTGCTGCCAACTGTAACATTTCCGGCCAGTCTGGGGAAACAGTCTTCAGGGAAAGTACAAAATAATCGTTAGCGGCATCAGCACTCAGATAAGCCCCTACCGACTCAACTCGCTCAGCAATTTCTATGGATGAGAGTTGCTCTGTCCCTTTGGTAGCTACAGCTGAGAGTAAGTGAGATAAACCCATCTTGTCTAGTGGCTCACAGTGACTACCAACTTTAAAAAAGATCCTACTAGCAATAATATCTGCTGCTGAATTTTCTATACTAATTACGACAATACCGTTATCTAGAACTGTACGCTGAATTGTCATTTGTTGTTTGTTATTGGTTGTTTGTCGTTTGTTGTTTGTTGTTTGTTCATTCTCAATTCTCAATTCTCAATTCTCAATTCTCAATTCTAAATTCTCCTTAATACTAAGTACCGTAACGGCGTAGTGCTCAGGGGAAAGATACTGCTGAGTTAAGTGCATCAAGTCTAATGGCTTAAGATTGAGAATTTTACTGGGATAACTAACCGCTAATTCAGCTGTAGCAATCGTATTGTAGTAACCATATAAGCCTGCTAGTTGGCTAGCTGACTCAGTGGAAAAAATATAATCATTGCAGAGGAGGCGCTGACAGCGTTGGAGTTCCCTTAAAGAAATTGGTGTTGTCTGTAACTCTCGCAAATGAGCGCAAATTAATTCTTCCACTTGTTCGAGGTACTGGGGTTCTAAACAAGCATTAATCGTAAATAAACTAGAATCTTTTTGTAGCGAGAAACTACTGCTGATATCATAGACTAGTTGCTTTTCCTCCCGTAATTCTCGCACTAAGCGAGAAGATCGTCCATCTGCGAGGAGTACAGAGAGTAGATCCAAACCGTAGGCATCGGAGAGTTGCTCTACTCCTGGTCCAATCCAACCCATCAGTAAACGTGCTTGCTCTAAACGAGGTATACACAGTTCCTGATGACGAACTAAGGTAATTGGTGGTTCTGCCGTTGTTTCTACCGGTGGTAAATCAGCTGGTGGAGCAAATTGAGCAAAAGAACGATTAACCAAGTTTAACGTTGATTCTTGGTCTATTCCCCCAACAATCACTACAGTCATATTCTCCGGTTGGTAGTAATGTTGGTGAAAGCGGCGCATTTGCTGAGGTGATAGCGATCGCAAATTTCCCTCTGTTCCCAAAACAGGACGTCCGTAAGCATGATGTTGATAAATGCTTTTAGTCAGTTCCTGAAAACCTAACCAGTCTGGATTATCGTAGGAGCCACGAATTTCTTCTAATACCACATCCCTTTCCCTGACAAATTCATCGTCGGGAAGCTCAGCATGTAAGAGTAAGTCGGCTAGATGAGGCAGCGTCTCTCCCAAGTATTGAGCTGCTGTGGTGATGTAGAAGTGAGCATAATCATGACTAGTGGCAGCATTAGTCGCACCACCACGACTCTCAATCAACCAGTCAAATTCACCAGGTGCAAGGGTGGGAGTACCCTTGAAAATCATGTGCTCCAGGAAGTGGGCCATACCAGACCATTCTATGGGTTCTGCGATCGCACCGGCACGGACCCAAACATCGGCGATTACTACTGGAGTTGCCGGTAGGTGTTGATGAATCACAGTTAGACCATTACTCAGCCTGAATATGTCAGCTGGAAATTCGGTGGCAGCAATCAGCGGCTCAGATAGCAATTTTTTTAATCTCAGGTTTCTCTTGAGTTTAATTTATCTTAACCCTTAAATGCCTTGCCACTGATATTTGAGATTTTAGATTATAAATTTTGCTCTGTTCCTTTTGTTAAGGGTCTTATACCCCTTTGGTAGTACTCAAACAGCTCTCTAGTTCTGCCTTAAGATACTTGCAAATATCTAGATTCCTTAACAAAACTCTTTTTTCGTGAACCAGGTTACAGGTTTACCGAGACGCCGTTTTACCTCAGTTTATGACCTGGAAAACCAGGTGGGTACTAAGTAGTCTCGTTTAAAGTTTCCGGGTACATGCCCGGTCTACTGCTACAAGAGCGCTGAGTTCCCTTTTATTAACGGACAAAGATCAAAAAACAGTATTGGCAGTCACCAACGTCCTAGTAGAACCTGCGATCCTATTGTAACTATTTATCCGAGAATGACCAGACTTGACAAATTGACTGGGATTGTGATCCTGTTGCCAGATTAGCTATCACCTTCTCCCTGCCTTCTTTTCACTAACTTTTTTATCCCAACTTTTAAAGTATAGCAACCGCCAAGGAGGTTAGGACAACGCCAAACGCAGCAAACCTTGATCAGTCAATCTTTTCCCTTCTGCCTTCTGCCTTCTGCCCTCTGCCTTTTGCTATAAGTTTGATTATAATGGCAAAGATGTTGTGGCTACGCCACTCCCACAGGCAATTCAACTCACACTGTAAGATGTGGTGCTTCTAGCGGGAAAATCAAATGGTATACAACCGAAAACACTCCTATCTAGTGCGACTAGGGGCATCCAATTGGAATAATTGGAGAAACAATAACCCTAATGAGACTCCTGTACTTGAGGAAGCCAACCTCAATTTACTCGACCTTAGTGGCTTAAATCTCAAGGGAGCCAACCTTAGAGGAGCTAACCTCTTTGGTACTGATTTCCTGGAAGCTGATCTTACTGGAGCGGATCTCCGGAATGCGGACTTGACAGCAGCGGATCTCTCTCAAGCTGACTTTACTGGAGTTGATCTACGGGAAGCAAGATTAATCAGAACTCAAGCCTTGGCTACCAACTTCAAGCAGGTAAGATTTACCGGAGCTTGCCTGGAAGATTGGAATATCGACCCCACCACCAATCTTGATGACGTGATTTGTGATTATATTTATCTCAAATCCAAATATATCCCAGAACAAAAACTGTATATATTAAAAGAGCGCCGACCCTATAATGGCAACTTTGAGCCTGGAGAGTTCACCAAGCTATTCCAAAGAGTTTTAGAGCCCCTAAGCTTAGTTTTCCGCAATGGTATAGACTGGCAAGCCTTTCTTACTTCTTTCCAAGAGCTACAGGTTGAGTGCTCAGATCATAAACTATCCCTTCAGGCTATTGAGAACAAAAATAGTGGTGTGCTGGTGATTAAGCTCAATGTGCCTAATGATGCTAATAAAGCCGAAATTGAGCAATCTTTCAAACACAAGTATAGAATAGCTATTCAAAGTAAAGAAGAGCATTTCCAAGATAACCCTGAGCAGTTGGCACTATATCGTCAGCAAAGCGCAGATATTACAGAAATTGTTAGAGTGATGGCTCACAGAAGCATTTAGGTAGGTGGTAGGTTTTAGGTGGTAGGTTTTAGGTTTTAGGTGTTATGTGGTAGGGAATTTCCTACTTGTGGTGCAATAATCCACTACTCCTTCTAGGAAAAGACAGAGATTTGATGTCTATCACGCGATCGCGCACTCATACCAGCACACAATAAGCAGAATGTCAACTGTAGCAATTTAGCTGTGCTGATTTTTTAGTCATCGAAACACTTTTCCTTAATTCCTCTGACCTCAACTTTTTCCTATTTTAACCACGCTAGTATTAGGGTTGTGGGTATTAACACTGACTATTGCAGAAAAAAAGTCAATAAATTAGTAACCTAACACCTTTATATCATTTTTATTTTTGCAAATCAAGGGCTGAAACGACGTAATCTCGTAAAAATCCAGCGCCAAAATCATCAATTATTTTTTAGGTTGAAGCCAGTATGATTAAAATTACCTAATTATTTGGACAATATTATCATCGCCTTGAGGGTAAAGGGGGTATTGAGGAAACTCCAAGAAATAAATCATCCCAATTTTGGGACTTGTCTTACCCCCTCAGCTCCCTCAGCTCCCTCAGCTCCCCCAGCTTCCTCAGCTTCCTCAGCTCCCCCAGCTCCCCCAGCTTCCTCAGCTCCCTCAGCTCCCTCAGCTCCCTCAGCTACCTCAGCTCCCTCAGCTACCTCAGCTCCCTCAGCTCCCTCAGCTCCCTCCAACTAAAGAGACCAGGAAATGGGCTCAACGCCGTTTTTTTGTAAATACGCATTGGTTGTTGAAAAATGCCGGTTGCCAAAGAAACCACGATGCGCCGATAGGGGCGAAGGGTGGGGCGAAGTAAGCACCAGATGCCGTTCACGGTCAATAAATTTTCCTTTTTGTTTGGCATAAGAACCCCACAGCATAAACACTAGATTTTTTCTTTGCTGGTTTAAGGCGCTGATAATAGCATCTGTAAATTGCTCCCAGCCTTTTCCCCTATGGGAAGCTGCTTTATGTTGTTCTACTGTTAATACACTGTTGAGCAGTAACACTCCTTGCTCTGCCCAGCCTTGCAGGCAACCATGTTCAGGTAGTTTAATGCCCAAGTCCTGTTCAATTTCTTTGAAGATATTGATCAGGGAAGGAGGTGGGGCAACACCCTTAGGGACAGAAAAACTCAAACCATGGGCTTGACCCGGTCCGTGATAAGGGTCTTGTCCGAGAATCACCACTTTGACTTGGTCAAACGGTGTACTGTTCATGGCATTGAAAATTAGTGAGCCACGGGGGTAAATAATTTTGCCAGCTGCCTTCTCCGCCTTTAAGAATTTTTTCAGTGCCTGCATGTTGGGGGTGGCAAACACATCTTCCAAAACTGCTTTCCAGGTGGGTTCAAGTTGAATATTGCTGCTAGGAGAGGGAGTCGCTTCTGTTGCCATAAAAGGAATAATGGATAATTGATAATGGATAATTGATAATTATTTACGGCTCTTGTGGGATAAGGGGTTAGCATTAGGGCGGGTTTTGTACTCAAGCGATCTGGCACTTGCCCAGATTATCTCTAAACCCGCCCCTACAGTTTTGTAGTGGCGTGACACAGCTAAAATGGTGGGTTAGAAACGGGTTTTAAGTAATAAGTAATAAGTAATAAGTAATAAGTAAGACACAAGAAAAACTTATCATATCGGTTATAATGCCTATAAATCTAGATTTTTCCCCTATCTCCCCAGCTTCCTTAGCTCCCTCAGCTCCCTCAGCTTCCTCAGCTTCCTCAGCTCCCTAAACTACCATTTTAGCTGTGTCAGTCCAGTAGTGGCGTGACACACGTAAAAATGTGGAATAGATTTTTGGCTTAAATTCTTGATTTATAAGCATTATAACCGATAGGATAAATTCTTAATGCCTTCTTACTTGTTACTTTTTACTTCCCTACCCGTTTCTAACCCACCATTTTAGCGGGTTTTGTACTAAAGTTATCTTGCATTTTTCCAGATTATCTCTAAACCTGCCCCTTGTATCTTAAAGGAGTCCAAGCGATCGCTTATCCTTCCTCTGCACTGACTGGTTCAGCACGGCCATATTGTTGTTACTTATGATATTTTTAAAAGTAAATGGTTAAATGTCCTAGTCATGGCTCAAGCTGTTGATTTAACTGCTTTACCGTCACCGATGTCTCTACAAGCGTTTCTGGCTTGGGATAATGGCAATGGCAAACTATATGAGTTAATCGAGGGTGAGCCTGTGCCGATGAGTGACCCAACCGCTAACCATGAAGATGTAGCGGATGATATCTGTGATCAGCTCAAATTGCATTGCCAAGAACAACAGTTGCCCTTTGTTCCTAAACGTTCTAAGTTAATTGCGATCGCTTCACACTCTGGAAGGGAAACAGCTAGACGGGGAGATATTGTTGTCTTTGAGCAAGCTGAATGGCAACGAATGAAGGGACTGTCTAGTTCAGCAATGGCTTACACTACTCCACCTTTAGTTATCGAAGTTGTCTCTACTAATTGGCGAGATGACTATTTGACCAAACTAGCTGAGTATGAATCTATTGGCATACAGGAGTATTGGGTTGTTGATTATGCCGCACTTGGGGGTATGCGTTACATTGGCTATCCCAAACAACCAACCCTATCTATTTACAATATGGATAATAAGCAGGGCGAATTTGGCCAAGCTAAACTGTTTCGAGCAGGTGATTGCCTTGAATCTGTTATTCTGCCTGATTTTACAGTAACAACCAGTAATTTATGGAGAGCAGGCTAACAATCACCCTTCAGTTAAAGCTTAGCGGTATGAGCTCAGCATAGTTCTGCAATACGCTCTATATGCCTTGCAACTATAATTGCAGCTTTAGGCATTAAGAGCAGATTGAGAGATTAAATGATTCAGGGCAACGGATTTACAATTAAAGAAGGTAAGTTCAACTACTTTTTTGGTCGTGTCACTTCCAATCCACACAATCAACAACGATCCTTGCAGAATTTGCAAGACTTAAAAAAGTTAGGTGTGGATGAATTAACAGGTGGTCAACAGCGTCTCATGGAAATTTTTCAAGATGGCTTGAATTGTCCTGAAGTAAGTAGGAAAATCAACGACTACGGAACTACTATTGTTAGAGTAGTGGAAATCAATAGAATGGAATCTAAAGGAGCTATAAAGATTTCTTATTTTTATCCCAGTTCTAATCTTGCAGCTACACCAGAAGTAGTTTCTATTATCCCCAAAATCTATCTTTAGGAGCCCAAATGAAAATTCAGCTTATTGATGAGTCTCAATTCAAGCAAATCAAGGGCATTCGACAGATTATAGTTCATGATCATGCTCGAAAATTTGCGTCCCTCGACCTGGATAACCTGGAAACTTTGGGACTTAGCTGGAGGAGTGATTTAATTGAGCCGCTCATCATGCTATCATCAGATCACTCAATAGCATGGATTGGAGTAGATCAGCAGTTAGTTGCCCTCGATTTAGAGCAGGAAAAAATATCTGTCGCTTTACCGCTCAATAGTAATGTCGTTCAAATCTTGACATCTACATCTCTGACTATTGTACTGACGGAATTAGAGTTGTTACTTTTTAACTCAGACCGATCTATCCGCAGCATTAAAGGACTCCCCGATATCGGGTCTGAAATCTTGTTGCAGGGTACAAATTTGATAGTCAATTTACTCGAAGGGAACAGTTTAATTTTAGACATTGAAACAGGCATTTTTAAAGAACCTGCAATGGCTTCTTTTTTTTAATAAATGAGTGGGAATGTTAGGTTATGCTGGTCAGCGGTAGGTAAGAATCTTTCTTTGAAGGTCAAAGCGATCGCCCGCTGAACCTCTGCACATTAAATCACTAGTTGTATTTTTCTGTATTCAAATATACTTTTTTAATTGAAAATTACTGAATAGTTGAATCGGTTCTTCCGGACATATTATGCTAAACTATTAGCTTTTATTTGCTGAGATTACTATCCTGTATGGCTTTGAGCTTTTTAATAATGCGTTTTTCCTTCTAAATGAGAGCACAATGCTTAAAATTATTGTGCAGCAGTATTTTTTGATTGTGTTTGTGATAATTTAGCATAATATCTCCTGAAGAACCGGTTTCGATTGCCCCTAGGGGGTGTCTTCAAAGTCCAAAATTTAATGTAGGGGCGTAAGCATTTGGGCGACAATTTATCGGTGAAACCCAAGTTATACAATCCAAATGCTTCGCCCTCCGACAGTTTGAAAACACGCCCTAGCACTATGCAGCAGCCGGAAGATAATCCTCTTGAGTCCCCCAGGAACAACATTCAACTTAGAGCATCACCTCGAAAGTGGTGGGTATTACTGAGTATCGGTTTGGGAGCACTTATGTTCTCCGTTGATGTGAGCATTGTTTATGTCTCCCTACCCACCTTAGTTGAGGAATTCCATAGTAACTTTACCATTATCCAATGGGTGACTTTAAGTTACCTACTGGTGATCGCTACTTCCATCCTAGGAGTAGGACGATGGGGTGATATATCCAACAAGAAATGGTTGTATTTAACTGGACTGGTTATTTTCACTCTAGGTTCTCTGCTTTGTGGACTTGCATCCACCATTACTTATTTAATTGGTTTTCGGGCTCTCCAGGGACTCGGAGCAGTTTTTATCTCAGCCTTAGGAGCAGCAATTGTCACAGAAACTTTTGCAGTCTCAGGATGTGGATTTGCCCTCGGCACTATTGGTGCTATTAGTTCCCTTGGTGTTGTCCTCGGACCGACTATAGGCGGGTTACTGATTGGTTTGGGAAACTGGCGTTGGATTTTTTTAGTAAATGTGCCGATTGGGATGGTGGCAAGTTTGATGGCCATCTACTCGATCTCAGCTTCCCACACTCCTCAGATTCAGCAACGCTTTGACCTCTGGGGAGCATTGGTAATGGCTTTAGCGCTGAGTTGTTTAACCCTAGGTATGACCTTTGGCCAAACTAAAGGTTTCGATACCCCTATCTCCTTACTCTTGTTGATAGTTACTGCCCTTAGTTTCATCTGCTTTTTGAGACTAGAAGTTCAGGTTTCAGAACCAATACTTGACCTCAAAATCTTTCACAACCTGAAGTTCAGCTTAAGTTTATTGGTAGGCTGGACTATGTATACGGTGATGGCAGGAACAGTTTTTATTTTGCCTTTTTTTCTGGAATGGGTTAAACATTACTCTGTCGAGCATGTGGGCTTACTACAAGCAGTCTTGCCGATTTCTGTAGGATTAGTAGAACCCATTTCTGGCCGTTTGTCAGACCGCTTTGGCTGGCATATTCTGAGTTTAACTGGGTTAATCGTAATGGTGTTTGGATGTTTGAGCATTAGCACCTTGGATACTGAATTAACCTCTGTGGGTTACATTTTACGGGTAATTCCTTTAGGCATTGGTATGGGAATATTCGTTTCTCCCAACAATACTGCCATTATGAATAATGTTGCCCCAAAGCGATTAGGGGTTGCTTCGGCATTGTTATCTTTATCCCGTGTCTTAGGACATATGGTAGGAGTACCCCTGACTGGCAGCTTATTTCTGACCTTCAGCTTGGCCAAATCCCCAAATTTGTCAAGTTTTGAGCTCAACAATAGTAATCTTGCTAGAGTCCCAATTGCAGAACTAGTATTTGCCGAACATGCTATCTTTTATATTTCTGGATTGATCTTGGCAATGGGAGTTTTGTTACTGATTTACGGCTCATTCCAAAGTCAGAACAAGCCGCAATCCGTTTAACTCATACAGCTATGGTGCAAAAAGAGACAATGAAAGATTTAAGTAATGCTACATCTGGAAATTATTGGCAGTCCATTGCTAAATTATGGGATCTGATTGGCTCCCCATCGCGCCCTTGTGATCAAGACCTTGCTTTTATCAAGGAACAATCCTTTCCTTATTTAGAATCTTTATCCCCAAATATATCGCAAGCTGTGATGTTGGGAGTAACTAAAGAAATTGCCTTGCTATCTTGGCCTTACAATGTCAGTCTTTTGGCGATTGATCGCTCGCCGGAGATGATTGATTTAGTTTGGCCTAAAACCGAGGTTCCCAAAGGTAAAGCCATCTTAGGAGATTGGAAAAATCTTCCTTGTCCAGACAATTCCTGTGACCTGGTAGTGGGAGACTGTTGCTTTACTCTATTAGATTATCCCCAGAGTTATCAAACGGTTTTGCAAGAAGTTTCTAGAATCCTGAAACCCCAAGGTCTCTTTATCATGCGTTTTTTCTTGAGACCAGACCTATCTGAAGACATAGAAACTATATTTGACGAATTAAAAGCCAAGGCCATTGGCAATATTTTTGTCTTCAGATGGCGATTAGCTATGGCATTACAAAATAGTCCAGAGGAAGGGCTCCCAGTCCATAAAATTTGGCAAAGATGGCAACAAGAAGTCTCGAATCCCGACCAACTGATGGAACATTTAGGTTGGCCGACGGAGTTACTGGCTACAATCACTAATTATCAAAACTCATCAGCGGTCTTTACCTTTCCCACATTGTCGGAAGTGAGACAGATATTTTTATCATACTTTGATGAAGTATCTTGCCATTTTCCCTCTTATGAGTTGGGAGAACGCTGTCCTACCCTGACATTTCATCCCAAAAAATGATTGTTATCGATTAATTATTTTTTTATGGGGAAGTTTTGTAGGGTGCGTTAACGTAGTGTAACGCACCATTAGGCTTTATAGCCTGTTATTGATCGCACAAGTAGGGTTAATCGATTAGTTATTTTTTGATGGAGGAGTCTCTCCTGGTGCGTTACGGCGTTGCCTAACGCACCCTACAAATCTACAAATCACTGCTTATTTTGATGATGCTTTGGCAGCGTCTTGTATCCGTTGCTGAAGAAGAGCAACGGTGTTAGAGTCGAGGTCTTTCTCTGGTGGAACCATTTCTCGTTCAGTCAATGCTGCGGCAAGCTCAGATGAAGAAGCTTTTCCTAGTTCTTGTAACAAAGAGGTGAATGACAGTTGTTGTTGCTGAATTTCTTCTTCAGAAACTGAACTAACAGAATAGGCAAGTGTTACCTGCCGCGTCAGAGCGTAGACAATATATTGATTTAAGGAAACGCCTTCACCTTTTGCCAAATTAGCTAATTGCTGGTGTAGTGTTTCTGGTAATTGAAGGGTTAATCGACTCATGCTTCACCTCCATTTCCTACTAATTTGATGACTAACTCAACTGGGGTCATTACTTGTAAGCCTAGAGACGCTTGAGCACTTCGGAAGTCACGAAGATTGGACGTAATAACTGTTGCTCCCGTATTCATTGCACAGTCCACAACCAAATCATCACCAGCATCTGGTGAAGTGGGTCTCCACGAATAGTAAATTGCTACAAACTGACAAATATCAAGTAATTTACCTAGAACGGGTCGAAGTTTTTGCCAGCGTTTTTCGGAAAGTTTACGAGACAAGACATCAACGTACTCGTAAGCTAGGGCATTAGAAACATAAACGGTTAATAGACCAGCTAACCAGGTATCTATCACCAACCCAGCAGCACCACCCTGCTTAGTTAAGCCCTCAAATACAACGTTTGTATCAATCACAACCCGAAAAGATGAGTTAGTAGTCATGACACTACTATAGCATCGCACTTAGTGTCATAATCAAGCGATCGCACATATTGATAATATTCTCCTCGATTACATAGAGAAGAGCTTCAAGTTTTGTAGGGTGCGTTACACTACGTTAACGCACCATTAGGCTTTATAGCCTGTTATTGATCGCACAAGCTAGGATTAATTGATTAGTTATTTTTTTATGGGGAAGTCTCTCCTGGTGCGTTACGGCGTTGCCTAACGCACCCTACAAGTACTTTCACCTCACAACGTTAAGATAAAAATTTCTCTTTCTCCGCGTCCCCGCGTCCCCGCGTCTCCGCGTCTATTTTCAGATTAGGAGATAAGAAGGTTCCAAGACTCTGAGGGAGAATTGTAGAGCCTAACCAAAATTTCGATAGTTATCTTCCAAAGACTTGAACTCACAAGAAATCTTACAGTAAAAATCCTGCTGCTTATTTACGACAAGATCGTGAAGCCTTTTTGCTTTATGTTCAATTTCTATAGCTTTTGTCTTGATAAACTCATATTGCTTATAAAGCATACTCCTATAGGGTTCTGGTTGATTTTCTAGATCCAACAACTGTATTTCTGATTCAATAACTGGAATCATATTATTGAGCTGAATCATTCCTAACTTGTTAGATGGATTTCCCCTTTCATGAAGCTTCATTACTGTTGGAGCACTTGTTTTAATCTTATCCTGTTTAGGCTTATAAGATGTTAGTGGTGCAAAATATTTATGATTGTTTATCTCCAAAACAACGCCTATGAATGCTCTCTTTCCTTGGTAATTATTTGGGACTTTATTATCTATCTTCTTTAAGAAATTTATATAGGCATCACTTACAGTATAAAATTTCATAATTGTTGCTATAAATCAAAAATGACCGCCCTGGGCGGTCATCTCTGTTTTTTCAAGTTCGCACTTAACGGTAGCGTATCACCTTTTTTTCAAGTTCGCACTTAACGGTAGCGTATCACCTTTAAATAAAATCTTAACCTATAGTTGCCTGTAATGTCAACTAGTGGGGGTTGACTGCAACAACAAAATAAATAGGGTTTGGGAGAATTAGTGCGCAAGCTATATCAGGCAATGCTTTCAGCTGTTAATAAGCCAAGTCTTGTACAAGGAAATGTATCAAATGGGCTCAAAAAGTTGGCATTGTTGTGGAAAATCCCTGGATAATCTTCAAGCTGAAAGCTGAAAGCTGACGGCTGAAAGCTAAAAACTGATAGCTAATGACTTCCTGAAGCAGACCCTAAATATAAGTCATCAATAACCTTTCCGATTGGAGCCGATAGACGCATCGCTGATTAATTTTCCTGGAGCTTGAAGTGCGCGATCGCTCTTCCATTGGACTATACAGCAGATAAAACAATTGTATTAATGTGGAGAATATACCGTACACATAGGCATCGCTTAATCTTTTATTCTACCTGAGTTTACAGTAACAAACAAAAATTTATGAAGAGCAGTTAACCATCGCCCCTTAGCCATTGTCCACAACATTATCATTAGGTGGTTCTGACACAACGTTAGCCTTCAAATTGCTATTAATCCTTGCTGCATTCAGCTTTTGCTGAATCGCTGCTTGAACTTTCTGATCAAAATCAGGATCATCAGGACTTGCAATAACTCTAAGTGGGCGTTGGTTGATTCTATCCAAGTATGCTTGGAAAGCAGATTTATTACCACGATGCTTGAGAAAATATTGCTTCAACTCAGCGTCAGACATTATGAATGTTAGGGTTGCTACCCCACCAGATTATCAACCCGTTACTGGCATTGTAGAGCAAACAGAAAAAATTGCTGGAGGTAAGACAGAGGTAATACTGACTGATGAGCCGGTGGCTGCTGCTCAGGGTAGCCAAGTCATTTATACTGATGTTTGGGCTAGTATGGGCCAAGAAGATTCTGCCGAAACTCGCATTCCCATTTTTCAGCCTTACCAGGTAAATGAACAATTGTTAAGCAATGCTGATCCAGAAGCTATTGTTTTACACTGCTTACCAGCCCATCGGGGAGAAGAAATTACCGATGAGGTGATTGAGGGAGCGCGATCACGAGTTTGGGACCAGGCAGAAAACCGGATGCATGCCCAAAAAGCCTTGCTTGTCAGTCTTTTGGGGATACAGTGAGGGAATTGTTATTTGTTGTTTGTTATTTGTTATTTGGGGGTCTATTGAGGAGAAAAATTTCTGTTTTCGATAGTTAACTACTGGACAAAAGAGGGTATTTAGAAGTACAAGTGTTCTAGAGGCATGATTAATCTAGCCTAACTAAAGATGATTCTTTAATCATCTCAATTTACTACCCCAAAGGCAATAAATTCTGTCTCTAACAAACTCAATACTCTCTTTTCTCCCACATTAGGATTATGGATGCCCTTACCCCAGCACAACAAGAACTTTATGATTGGTTGGTAGATTATATCCGCGTCTCCCAACATGCTCCTTCCATCCGGCAAATGATGCGAGCGATGAAATTACGCTCCCCCGCACCAGTTCAAAGTCGTCTGGAACATTTGCGAAACAAGGGATACATTGACTGGACAGAAGGCAAAGCTCGCACAATTCGGATTTTAGGCCCTGCATCTAAGGGAATCCCCGTCTTAGGAGCAATTGCAGCCGGTGGCTTGGTAGAACCCTTCACTGACGCCGTGGAACATCTGGATTTATCTGGCTTGTTCTATCAAACCGGTAACTTTGCTCTACGAGTAATTGGAGACAGCATGATTGAGGATTTGATTACTGAAGGGGATGTGGTAATTATGCGACCAGTTTCGGATCCAGAGCAACTCAAAAATGGTCGGATTGTTGCCGCACGGGTAGAAGGAAGAGGCACTACCTTGAAACGCTACTACCGTCAGGGTGAGCTAGTCACTCTCAAACCTGCTAATGCTAGATATCTTCCTATAGAGGCAATGGCTCACAGAGTACAAGTGCAAGGAGAATTAGTAGGAGTCTGGCGCGATTTTGATCCCAAACAATAGGAAGTTTGACCTCAGGGGGTGACAAGACAGTTGCAAATTTGTCACCCCTTGAAAAGTTTGACACTCCCCCTGCGTAGAAAGCAGGGGATTCTAGTGCAGCTGCTCAAGTATTTCTGCTGCACTGCACTAGTCGTGATGTTAACACTAAGGAGCCACAGGGTTTTTGTTCGATAGTTGGCACACTAGTAGCTTGGTACTCGCATATTTCAGGGGTGATTGCCTTAGTAGTAGATTGCTGCATCACCTGAAGTGCCTTCCAATTCTGGTTCACTTCCGATGCGATCGCTTGTAGCTCCCATATTGCTGCTTCCAACTCCGCTGAAATTTGATTAATGCGTTCTGCTTGATTTCCTAAGCGTCTTAAGGCATTGTTAGTTCGTTGCTGTAGCTGTTGTAAAGATGGCTTAGTAGTAGCAGGCGCAAGCAGTTTTTGGCGATTAATTCTTTTTCTTGGCTTGGAAGGTTTTGATAACGGAGTTGCCTTAGTTGCTAATTTTGGTCGGTGATTTAAGGGTGGGATTCCAGATACTTGCTTGTTGATGGGGGAACGTCGTTTTAAGGGAGGACGTCGATTGAATTGTTGGTTGCTATCTTTCTGTCGCAGTGCTTTCCTCGTGACTGGCTTCGATTCCTGTTCAGGAAAGGCAGGATATTGATGCAGGGGAATGCACTTTGCCTGAACTTGCTGAATTCCTGCTTGCAGTTCTTTCATACTAATCTTGGAGATGGCGACCTAAGAGTATGGGATTTATTATAGTACAAATGAACTATATTGTAAACCAAACTTGTTTCCTAAGAGCCCCCCAACGAGTGGTGCGCCAACTGCTATGAACCAACCACTACCAAAAAAAAGGGTTGTTTTTCAAACAACCCCTTAAGCAAAAAATGTTTCCTCAATCCTTAAATTGCTCAAAGACACAAGTCCAACAGTTCCAAAGACTCTATCCAACTGCTACGGGGGCTTTGGCTGAAGCAAAGTGAGCATTCTGCTCTGCTCGCAACTTATCGCAGAGTCGGTTTTCTGGTAACTCTACATCGTCATAGGTAAGGACTTGGTCTTTAGGAATATCTCGTTTCAAGAGACACCCTTCTGCTAAACCCATCGGGAGCAGGTTTTCTGTTTGAACTACTTCAGAGTTCTCACACTGACCATAGGTCATATAGAAACCAATTCCATCCAAGGTTTCGCCCGCTTTCAGGTCAATTTTGGCAGTGGTCACAACATCGACCTGGGGGGCTCCCAAAGGAGCCATAACTGCATCCTGGAAGAGGGCGGCACGAGCCACTGACAAAGGTACTTCAAAGTGACAGAGGTGATAGGGAGTATAGAAGCTGTAGAGGGGACCTTCTCCTAATTTATAGAGGTTGAGATAATGTTGTTGTTTGGGGTCATCATGAGTGCCAAATACAAATACACCAGGTCCAGGCTTAGTACCGACAACATAATCGACAATACCACCCAATTCCTTTAGTTGGTCAACATCATACATGCTGGTCATTTCATCAACATGACCTTTAAAGTCGTATCCCAGCATACCCCGCTTCGCAACTTTCATTCCTGTAGCATTGGCAACAATAGCTTGCTCAAAAGAAATCTTGCTACCATCAGCAAAGCTGGTCACCATATGGGCTTTTTGACCCCAGCGCTTGGCAAATCCTTCCTGAGTTGTAGGATTCCGGTAGGGGTCTTGGAGTCCCTTGATATTGCCGCACAACAGCGGGGTGACACCAATACTCTTAACAAAGCGGTAGAGATTCATCTGAACCCCTGGCTGATCTCCATCGCAGGCACTGAGGATTACACCCTCACGGTCAGCATACACTTTAAGAATGGAACCAACAGTACCGTCGAGTTCAGCATTCATCAGGATGATGTGTTTGTGATTAGCGATCGCTTCTATCACTACGTGAGCACCGAACTCAATCGTACCAGTCACTTCAACGAGTGCGTCAATGCCTTGAGCCTTGCACAGCAACATAGCATCTTCGGTAACCGCATACTGCCCCTTGGCAATAGCATCTTCTAGATCCGCTACCGTTTCAACCTCTCGGACATCCTCAATCCCCGCTTCATTGTAAGCTCGCTTGGCTCCATCCAAATGGCGGTTAGAGATAGCGACTAATTCCATTCCTGGTACAGAGTTCTGAATTTGATTGGTAATTCCTCGACCCATAAAGCCTGCACCAATCATGGCGACTTTAACTGGGTTGCCAGCTTCTTCCCTGGCTTTGAGGGCATTATCGACAATAATCATGATTAAACTCCTACAGAATTTTTTTCAAATAAAGACCAAGAGGAATCTTTGTCGGAAATCACTGTGACAGGTTGGGGCCACTCGATCTTAAAAGTGGGGTCGTCATAGCGTAGTCCCCGCTCATAACCAGGGGTGTAAAACTCGCCTACCTGATAGATTACCTCTGCTCCATCTGTGAGCGCTTGATAACCGTGAGCAAACATCTCCGGTACATAGAGTGCTCGACGGTTTTCCGCAGTCAGCTCTACACCAATATGTTCTAAATAGGTGGAAGAATCTGGGCGCATATCAATAATCACATCGTAGATTGCGCCTTGAGTACAGCGAACCAATTTGGTTTCCGCTGCAGGAGGAGTTTGATAGTGCATCCCCCGTAGGGTTCCTTGTTTGTGGTTAAAGGACATATTACATTGGGCAACCACTGACTTGAGACCATGTTCTTCAAATTCCTTCCCACAAAAAGTACGGGCAAAGAAACCTCGAGGATCCTCTTTGAGTTCCAAGTCAATAATGAATGCCCCTTGAAGCTTTGTTTCGGTGAATAACATTACTACCTCCAGAAAAAATCTTGATTGAACACTTGGGGAATTGGGAAGGTATGTTTATTCCTTAGTTGACAATTTGTGTTGTCTACTTGTCTCCACAAGTACTAATTAACTAAGTTAAATTCTCAGTAATCCCTTCATTTTTTCAAGTTTTCACTTGATGAATAAACTTCCTGATTAGCCAACTGGCGTAAAGCTTGCACCAAATCCTCTGGCGTGCCGATATCGAGGTATTCTCCCTCAGGGAAAGCTTCTGCTTCCACTCTGAGTCCCTGCTCAATTGCTGCCTGAATCACATCTCCTAGAGGCAACTCTCGTTGCTTGATTAGATTATGACCATCACTTGGCAATCTAGCAGCTTCTCTTTGGGCAAGATATTGATGCATAAAATGGCTAAAAACTGGTTTCCAAACTGCAACGCCCCACATATAGCGCAAATCAGTCTGAGTTGGTTTTTCAATGATTAGGTGGACTTGACCCTCTCCATCGAAATCTACCATACCTGCCTTCTGATATTGCTCAGTGGGAAATAGCCCCAAGACAACTTCAGCATTACTTGAGGTAAGGCGTGCCAGTAATTTTACAAAGACATCATCAGGTTGGAACAGAATATCAGGAAAGCCAACTGCTACCAGTGCTTCTTGAATAAAGGGATAAGCTTGGTCTAAGGAGTAGGGAACGCCATAAGGTAAGCGCATCATGAGATAACCCAGGTTCATATCCAACATTGTGCCATCTCCGAAATAGGCTGGAATGTCCCATTTCCCAGAACGCAGCACCATGTAAGCTTTGGTAATTCCGGCTAGTTGCATTTTCTCTAGCAGATAATGACCGACTACTTTGGGTCGTGGGCTGTAGTCCGGTTCGACTGGTCTAAATCCAATGGGATAGAGCTCTTTGCTAACTGGCAAGGGAGCAATTCGTGTCCCTTGTCCCGCGGCTGGTAGCAGTCCAATGACTTCCTGCTTGTTCATGCTAGGGTTTGATTGCTGAATCAGTCCAGAAGAAATTTTTGTCAATTTGTTGGGTGCGAATTAGATACTCTAATTGCTTCAGGCGAGTAAATCCTCGGGATTCAAAAGTATCCGGAGTCATATCAATTTGATTGAACAAATCAAATAACTGCTTAGCACCACGCTGAGCAGGGTAATCGCATTTAAATCCTGGCAAAGTGGTATTAATCTTCTCAAAAGAAACCCGATAGCTACGATTGTCTGAACCTTGGTCTCCAAAGCTTAGTTGGCATCCTTCAAAGATTTCTGCAATAATCTGGGCAATTTCTTTGACTTGATAGTTTTGAGCAGTATCTCCTACGTTGAAGATTTGGTTGTGAATAAGATCACGGGGGGCTTCTAGAGTGCAGTAAATTGCCTTGCTAATATCAAGGGCATGAACCAGCGGACGCCAAGGAGTGCCATCACTAATCATCTTAATTTCTTTTGTTGTCCAAGCCAAACCTGCCAGGTTATTGAGGACAATATCAAAGCGCATTCTGGGAGAAGCACCAAAAGCAGTGGCATTCCGCATAAAGGAAGGAGAGAAATTGTCATCTGCTAGGGGCTTGACATCTCTTTCTACCAATGTCTTACATTCTGCATAGGCAGTTTGGGGATTGACAGCAGATTCTTCGGTGACATCACCCTCTGTTGCCACGCCATAGACACTACAGGAAGACATATAGATGAAGCGCTTGATACCTGCTTCTTTAGCCAAATTAGCCAGGCGTACCGACCCCTTATGGTTGATTTCGTAGGTGATGTGAGGTGCAAGCTGTCCTGCCGGATCGTTAGAGAGTTCTGCCATGTGCACCACCGCTTCAAAACCTTGTAGATCTTCAGCCGTAATGTTCCGTAAATCTTTATTGAGGGTTTTTGCAGTGAGTTCAGTGCCGTTATAGAGCCAACCAACCTTATAAAAGCCTGTATCCAAACCAACAACTTCATGTCCCCGTTCCATTAAAATGGGTGCTAATAATGAACCGAGATATCCTTCTGTTCCAGTTACTAATACTTTCATCGACTGTCAAATCCTATATGTTCAGTGTTGCTTGCAGGTGTTCCTGTTCCGGAATCTGGTTGACAACTGCTTTGCCAATTTCTAGGGAAGAGGTAGCTGCTGGAGACGGTGCATTACAAACATGGATCGATTTCTCTCCCTTGACAATTAAAAAGTCGTCCACTAGCTTGCCATCATCCATTAAGGCTTGAGCACGCACCCCTGCATGAGTGGGTACTACATCCTCATATTGGACTTCGGGAATCAGTTTTTGCAGGCTATGCACAAAGGCAGCTTTGCTGAAGGAACGGATAATTTCCTTGAACCCTTCATCCGAGTGCTTGGCAGCCAGCTTCCAAAAACCGGGATAAGTCATGACTTCAGCAAAATCCCGCAGGTCAAAATCAGTTTTCTTGTAGCCTTCTCGTTTCAGGCTGAGAACTGCGTTCGGACCTGCGTGAATACTGCCATCAATCATGCGGGTAAAGTGAACCCCTAGGAAAGGAAAATTGGGGTTAGGTACTGGATAGATCAGGGTTTTAACTAGGTAGCGTTTTTCTGGTACTAGTTCATAGTACTCTCCTCGAAAAGGAACAATTTTAGCTTTGGGTGTTACACCACCTAACTTAGCAATGCGATCACTAAAGAGTCCAGCACAATTAATCAATAAGCGAGTTTCAAAAGTACCGTTATTGGTCTCCAGTACTTGACCCTGAGAGGTTTCCTTAATCTTCTCAACTTTTGTATTGAGGCGCAGTTGTCCTCCTTGAGCTTCAATCAATTCAGAATATTTTTGACAGACCTGTTTGTAGTCTACAATTCCAGTTGAGAATACTCGGATTCCTGCCAAACAGCTCACATAAGGTTCAATTTCTTTAACCTCCTCAGCACTGATTTTAGCAATTTTTATGCCATTTTCTAAACCTCGCTGGTAAAGTTTCTCCAGTAAAGGTAGCTCCTTTTCTTCTGTGGCAACAATCACCTTGCCACAAACGTCGTGGTTAATACCATGTTCCTGGCAGAACTTCACCATTGAGTTACAGCCATCTCGACAAAACTTTGCCTTGAAACTCCCTGGTTTGTAGTAAATCCCGGAGTGAATCACACCGCTATTGTTGCCAGTTTGGTGAAATGCCCACTTACTTTCCTTTTCTAGTACTACAATGCGAGCTTTAGGGTAACGCTTGCCCAAAGCCATTGCTGTGGACAGACCAAGAATACCGCCACCAATAATCGCGAAGTCATACATTGATATTTGTACTCCTTAGGCTAAATAAATATGAAGTTACGCTTGCTACTAAGCTGCCTACCAGCTCTTCCAGGGAGCTTCCCCGTTCTGCCACATAGCTTCTAGTTTGTTTTTATCTTTCAGAGTATCCATCGGTTGCCAGAAACCATCATGCTTGTAAGCAGATAACTGTCCATTGTGAGCTAATTTCTGGAGAGGTTCTTGCTCCCACACTGTAGCATCCTCAGCAATGTAGTCAATTACCTCTGGTTCGAGAACAAAATAGCCACCATTAATCCAAGCACCATCTCCTCCTGGCTTTTCCTGGAAACTGGCAATTTTGGTTTGTTCTTCCCCTAGAGCAATTGCTCCAAAACGTCCTGGTGGTTGGACTGCGGTTAAGGTTGCTAAAGTTTTTTGTGATTTGTGGAACTCAAGAAGTTTGGTAACGTCAACATTGCTAACACCGTCTCCATAAGTAAAGCAGAAAGTTTCGTTACCAAGATATTCCCTAACTCGCTTGAGTCGTCCACCCGTCATTGTGGAGGCACCAGTATCTACAAGGGTCACTTTCCAGGGTTCAGCATTACCAGTATGAACATTCATCTGATTAAACCGCATGTCAAAAGTGACATCGGACATGTGTAAGAAATAATTGTTGAAGTACTCTTTAATGACATAACCTTTATAACCACAACAGATAATAAATTCATCAATACCATGAGAGGAGTAAATTTTCATAATGTGCCACAGGATTGGCTTACCACCTACCTCTACCATCGGTTTAGGACGAATGGAAGTTTCCTCACTCAGACGGGTACCAAGACCCCCAGCTAGGAGCACTGCTTTCATAGGATTACCTCACGGCTTACAAATGGGTTAAATGTTTCGGCAGCTATTATCCTTAATCTTTTATACAGATTAGGTCTACCTTGCTTCGTTGAAAAATTACCATACTCAGATGCGGCAACGAGAATCCCGTTATACCCGATAGGGTCAGTGGGAGAGGAATTGCCGCGACGGACTCAACAACCCGATAGGGCGTCCTTATTTCGGGGTGCGATACTCATAACCATTAGGTCGAGCAATGGTTTTCAGGTCTTATAGGATGTACCTCAAATACGAAAATTTGCCTCACTTTGAACTCTCAGTAAAAATGGAGAAAAATAATTCTTTGAGACGATTGTAACCACTGAATTAAGCTGTGGCAAGTCCAGCTTAATTCCGTAACCAGTTCTGCAGCGACTAGTGATCAGTTACCGAAAAGTTTGATTAATGCTTATTTTCCAATGTTTCCTGTTGGTTGTGGAAAGCAAACAATCTCTCGAAGACAACCAGTATAGTTCTGATGATGAGCTGAAGATCATAGAGTAATCCCCAGTTTTGTTGGTAGTCTAAATCTAGTTTGACGATGTTTACAAAATCTTTAATTTTTGAGCGATCCTTAACCAGCTTCCACTTGCCAGTAATCCCTGGTTTAACATTCAAGCGTCGCCACTCCGGTACTTCATAGTTTTTAATCTCATCTGGTGTCGGGGGTCTAGTACCCACCAGACTCATTTCACCTTTAAGTACATTCCAGAATTGAGGCAACTCATCCAAACCAGTTTTCCTTAAGAAACGACCCACCCGCGTAATTTTGGGGTCGTCTTCGGGAATGAATACGCCTTTGCCTAGATTTTTGTTGGGGTCTTCTTGTTCTTTAACATTCTCAATCATCGTGCGGAATTTCCACATCCGAAACTCCTGTCCTAACCAACCACAACGGATTGAACTATAGAAGACCGGGCCTTTGTCATTAAGTTTAATGGCAATAGCAATGGGAAGATACAAAATGACAGTGATGAGTAAACCCACAATTGCTCCCAGAATATCTATCAATCGCTTAACCCAAGAGCGTACAGAAGGGTGAGTAGCTGGCAACTGTTCTTGTGCATAAGAATTTGTAAGTTGGGGAGATGAATTAATCTCAAAAACTTTGTCTAGTCCACTCATCTTTAACGTTGCCATTACCGGATGAGTAACACCATTAAGAGACAGCTTAACCTCTTCTTCTTCAGCCTGTTTGAGATTACTCACTAGCGCACCAATACCACTACTGTCCATAAAGTTAGTCTGGCTAAAATCGCAAACAATTCGTTCAAGTCTGCTAGTGTCTTGTAAAAGCGCCTGACAGTCTTCCTTGAACGCTACAGCTTCAAGAACTGTCAGGCGCTCAGGCATCGGAATGACAGCAGTTGTTCCTTGATGATTGACTGGAGAATTTTCTCGACGTTCTACATAGATTTTGTATAAATCACTAAATGGTTCTATATAAAGATTGTATTTTTGTTTGAGAACTAGCCCAAAGAAAGCCAAGTCCTTAAAGTATCTTTTCCATAAACGTTGAGGGTCACATGCTAATCGGTAAAGCCATTCAAATCCTAGTTTACTTAACCATTCTGGGCAACGAGAAACTTGGTTTGCTTCAAAATCAATAGTTGCCCCTATTGCCAGGAACACTTTGATATTTGTAAATTTATCTTTGTATTTACAGATAAATTTTTCTTGTTTGGGAGCCCCAAGTCCTACTGCCAATACTGTAGCTTCTGAATTATTTACTATATCAATTATTTTGGCGCATTCTTCTGCGCTTTGTTCAAATCCAAAAATTGGAGAGTAGGTATCAGTTACAATTGTTCTATCCAATTTGGAATTAATATTGTCTTTTGCTTTATCTGCTACGCCTTCAGCAGCACCTAAAAGAAAAATCTTAATATCTTCATTATTCTTGTGATACTCATAAAAAGCAGGAAAAAAATCAGAACCAGCAATTCTTTGCTTAATTGGTGTTTTCAAGAAATATTTGGCAATATAGAAAATAATCTGGCTATCACAGACTTTATAGTCAGCCTGATCATAAATTTCACGAAAATCTTGATCATTTTGTAAATTCATCAAATGATCTACGTTGGGAGTAAATACAACACCTTGAGCTAATTTTTCAAGTAATTCATCTTGAAAAAAGTTATCAATATCTAAATTGAGAATCCTGATTGTGTCCATATAATTCTTCCCTGTTTCCTCGAGAGAGAATATTTTTTGACCTAAAAACATAGTACTGAACTCTGGAGCTTCTTATAGAGTAAATATAAGATAATAATTTAAATAAATTACTAGTGATGCTCCCTGTTGCACTTCAGTTAACTTATGTTAACCTAGGTTATTATTGAGAATAACCTAATTATTTCCGAAATTGCAAGGGGTAAGGCATTTGTCATCGTCTTGAGGGAGATGTTGAATTTTTTTTACTAAAAGTAAATAATTAGTAATACTTTTTACAATGAATCTTGGCTAGTTCCGGATCATAGATTTAATAACAAGCTCTGAAGAAACAAGGGAGCAGGGGAGCAGAGGAGCAGAGGAGCAGAGGAGCAGAGGAGCAGAGGAGCAGAGGAGCAGGGGAGCAGGGGAGCAGAGGAGCAGAGGAGCAGAGGAGCAGAGGAGCAGAGGAGCAGAGGAGCAGAGGAGATTTGACAAAAGTTTCTTCCCGACCTAGCGGGTGGTACGCCGCCCGTCGGGCGCTCTGAAGAAACACTCTGGCATTCGGGGATTTTGACGCGGGGACGCGGAGAGGAAGAATTTGACGTATTTCTTTCCTTCATAAGGGGTGGTGTTCCGCCCATGAGGCGGCTTTCAAGAAACACAATGGCAGGAGGCAGGAGGCAGGAGGGAAGAGGAGTTGAGAGGGGAC